>NZ_MWQG01000010.1:0-118282 GCF_002210365.1 Fibrobacter sp. UWH1 | reverse complement strand
TTTTTTGCATCCTTCAGATTCCGCTCGGATTATGCATTTGCAAATAGAATTCGGGATTTACTTAAATCAATCATTTTTGGTTATAAAACAACTGTTCCCGAAATTGCCAAGATGGTAAATGGGGGAGGTCTTCTCTCCATGGTAAATGTTTTCTTGATTGTTGTAATCGCAGGTTGTTGTGGCGGCATATTTAAAGGTACGTCGTTGCTTCAACCTGTCAAATCAAGAATCGAAAAAATGTCCCAAAATACCAATCCCTTTGTGGCTACTTTGGCTTGTGCGTCTCTGGTGTCCTGCGTAGTCTGCAATCAGACCCTCACCATCATTTTGACAAACCAGATGACAGAAAATCTAGGTGCCAAAAATCAGGCGCTGAACCTTTATGATACGGCTGTTACGGTGATTGCGTTGGTGCCTTGGTCTGTAGCCACGGTCATCGTGTTGAATGCGGTACAGGCACCCAATAGCGCTGTTCTTTGCGCTTGCTTTTTATATCTGGTGCCGGTTTGTAGAGTGATGATTGGGCTGTGTGGGAAAAAAGGCGGTGTAAACGGAGATTTTTTCTAATTTCCACTGCCTTTTTGTTATTTTGTTTGTGTTTTTAGCCCTTGATGGGAACGGAAAATGTGTTTTAGGAGGCTTTGGACCTTTGAAAAACCTGTTTTTGTTCGCTTGATTTAGTGTAACGTAATGAAAAGGCGGTGGAAAAGGCTTGTTTTTGCCTGTTTCCACCGCCTTTTTGACGCTACTCGATTTTATTTCGCGATTAGGTATTGTGAATTTCTCTTTAGAGTTTCTGCGATGGATCTTCCGTGCAGTTGCTCTGCTTGAAATTTACCCTGGTAGCGGCCTTGCAGGTCGAAGACCGTGACGTTCCCCCATATATGCGGAGACTTGGCGATGCTCTTTGCAATGGGCTTTATGCTGCTAGTGGAACTGAGACCGTATTCATAAGCACCCAAATCTGGAGCTTTACCTGTAAATTCCAATCCCACATCTTCGCCCTTGTCAATAGCGCGGCTGCCTTTTTTCAACCTCAAGAAGCCCACGTAGGGAATGCTTCCGTCAGCATTTCTAGGTCCTAAAATTCCAGGAATCTTGGAAAGGTCTTCGCCTGTTACAGTCATGCTGGGGTCGTCAAGACTTTCGAAATCAGATTCGTCTAAATCCAGTTTTAAGTTCCAGGTATTATTTTCGCCTGCGGCACAATCTTCGTCATGTCCCTTGTCGCTGTCATCGATTTTTACCCAGCATACACCAACTTGGGAATTCAAATTTGGGAAAGCAATGTTGTTTTTCAGTACATGAGCGTTATCGCCCGTCAATACGGCAACATCGGCGAGACGGTGACCTTCTGCATCGAATGTGGTAGATGCCATGTTGAAAGCACGTTGTTCATTTTTGAATGAAGTGTTGTTGATCCACTGAGTTCCTGCGCCTGTGTAGTTTGCGTAAAAACCGAAGGTTTCGTTTTTCCAGGCAACGCTGTTTCGAATGATATGGTGTCCGCCGCCAAATGTGCTTTCGCCCATCTTGAATCCGGAACCGTTTCCGTTTTTCGGCATCTTTGTACCATAGTCACTGTAACCGCTTCCCATGGCGTAGCTGTTTTCTACAACAACAGGAAATTCCTGATTGATAAAGTCGTAGGCGTCGTCGCTGTTCCACCAGGAACGGCAACCGAAAAATTTTGTGGTGTCGCCGTCATACTGATAATGTACGCCAAAGCCGTCGGCATTTTCACCATCGCCCTGACGACCTGTTGGGTCGTAATTGTCATGGGCATCACAATTCAAGAATAGATGGCCTCCGCCGTTGAGCCCTCTTCCGCCTTCGTTCACGAAGAATCCCGGACCCGCATTGTGATGGCTTTCCATCTGTTCCAAAATCACATGTTTGCATCGGGTAACGTAAACGCCCGAATTGGAATTATGCTTCATGGGAACGTTGCGAACTTCGATTCCCTTCAGGTGCAAGTAGCTGGCGTAAATCAAAATGCCTGCAGTGTATTCCAGATCCGTAGATGAAGTGGTTTTGTCAAGAGCCTGGCCAATGGGAAGGTTGGTGCCGTCGAAAATAGGACGTTCTCCAGGGTAAGCGAAATAGTGAATGCGCTTGTCGTCGCTTTCACCGCTGGTGGTTAACAAAACTCCTGCAGACATTCTGGCGCGTTCGCAATAGGATGTGTCTCGCATTTCGTAGACGCCGCCGCGAATCCATACGGTATCGCCGGGAGTTACCACGGAGTTAGCCTGTTTCAGTGTGGCGAAAGGCTTTTCCTTCGTTCCCTTGCTTTTGTCATTACCGTCAACGGCTACATAATAGGTTGCACCAAATGCCTGGACTGCGGTCAAGGCTGACGCTAGTACGAATGCGAATCTTTTGTCCGTAAATACCTCCATTCTTTATTTGTATTATAAAAAAATAGGAGGGTGTTGTCGGAGGATTAAAGTCAAACTAGTTGGATTCGTCCTTGAGACAGCGGACGGATTCTCCAGACGTCTTTAAATGACCCCTATTCATGATTGGGACGTAGTAAGCAAACTCATCAACGTGGTAACCATAAAAGGCTTGGTAGTTGAAATGTGTTGTGCCAAAATCCATCGTAGTAATGAAGATTGCGTTGTGTGGGTCGTTTCTAAACAGACCGTTGTTTTTTGAACTATTGGAATTTGATAATGTTTTGAAGCGAATTCCTGCAGGCAGTTTTGTATCCGGGTGAATTTTATTTTCCCAAAGAGAGTCTGATTTCATCTGGACGTCATAGGGAACTTGTGGATTCCGCCGCCGCACCAACTGGAGTCAACTCTAAAATTCAGATTCTGGGCCATCCAGGTTTGTTCTCCGATGGTGACCATCTTATAAACTTGCCTATCGCGGGGATCGGTGAAATAGTCGTAAAGTTTGCCGTTTTCGCAAAGCTGAACTTCCTTGTCGTAGACGATGCCTGCGCACACGTCCTTGATTTCTCCCTCGTCGCAGATCTGAGTGTTGGCGTCATAGGATCTGCCGTTGCAAATAGCAGGATAAAGAACCTGAGAAGAATCACCGCAGGTAAGGGTGACTGAACCATCTCCGTTGTCTTTGGAAGTGCAGTCAATGATGGTGTCGTGGAGAGTGACTGTGTCCTTGACTGTGACCGTGTCGCTCGAAGAAATGGTGTCGCGGATGTTTATTGTATCGCGGACATAGACCGTGTCGATTCTGGTGATTTCTTTTTGTTCAGAATCGGCGGCAGAATTGACGCTGGTGGAATCGTCGCAGGACGCAAAAAGTAGAGCAGCGGTAACTGCAGCTATATAGAATTCCAAACACCTTATGTAGGCAAAGATAGAAAAAAGAAAAGCTGTTAAAGGGGTGTCCTGATGCTGGCTGTGACTTCTGGAATTTGCTTTAGTTGGTACTATGGAATTGTATTTTGCTAATTTAGATATTATGAAAAAAAATTGGGGATATTTCGTCTGTGTTGGATGTTTTGTTCGGCTGAAAAGACCAAGGAAATTCAACAAAGACGCATGGACAATGACCGCGCCTCGAAAAGTGGTTATTTGGGTGTGGCCCTTGTTTCTCCTTTTGTTGTCAAAGAAAAGGAACTGATGGGGTGCTGAAATCTGGATGAACTACGCAAATTTTGTGGGCTTCAAATTTGAGGTCCGTTTTGGAACTTATATCTTGTAGGACTCTCTATGGACATTTCTCATTACCTGCCTGTGATTTATGGAATCGGGGTTCCCTTCTTGGGGACGGTTCTTGGTGCGGCCTGCGTGTTCTTTATGAAGGGAAATTTGCGCCCCAAGGTGCAGCGTGGCATGATGGCATTTGCTGCGGGCGTGATGGTGGCGGCTTCTGTGTGGAGCTTGTTGCTACCTTCCATTGAGTCGTCGGGTGATTACGGCAAACTTGCTTTTGTTCCGCCGGTGGCTGGATTTTGGGCGGGCATTCTTCTGCTTTTCTTGATTGACAAGATTACTCCCCATTTGCATTTGGGTAGCGATTCGCCGGAAGGCCCGCGGGTGAAAATGAAACGCACGACAATGCTTGCGTTGGCGGTGACGATCCATAACATTCCCGAAGGAATGGCTATTGGTGTGGTGTTTGCGGGTTGGCTTGCTGGTATCAGCGGGGCAGTTGGTGCTGGCGATGTGGCAAGTGCGGGTGCTGCGGGAGGAATTTCCTTGGCGTCTGCGGTGGCGGTTTCTGTGGGTATGGCCTTGCAGAACTTTCCGGAAGGCGCGATCATTTCGCTGCCTTTGCGTGCGGAGGGCGAGACTCGCCTGAAGTCATTTGGACTTGGCTTTATTTCTGCGGTGGCGGAAGCAGGTGCTGCGGTGATTACCATTCTTCTGGCTGGTTTTGTTTTGCCGGCGATGCCCTATTTGCTGAGCTTGGCTGCTGGCGCCATGATCTATGTGGTGGTGGAAGAACTTTTACCCGAGGCTAACGAAGGCGTTCACTTTGACGGTGTGACCTTGCTTTTTGCCTTAGGATTCTCCCTGATGATGGTTCTGGACACGGCGCTTTAAATTAAGTTTGGACCTATGTCCAAGTTTTCTGAATATATCGGTAGTCAGTTTGGGAATCCCCGCGGTGTCGTGGGGGCGATTTGTTGCATCATCATGAATGTCATTAACAGGGCCATGTACAAGAATACGGTGGCTCTTGTGGATGTGAAATCCGACGACAAAATTCTGGACATCGGTTTCGGTAACGGTTGCTTGCTGCAGCGACTCTATGGAAAGTTCAAGTGCGACTTGTACGGCATTGATATTTCCGAAGACATGGTGAATGCCGCCATGGAGCGAAACAAGGTGGCTGCCGATGATGGAAAACTTCACTTGCAAATCGGTGATTGCTGCGACTTGCCTTTTGACGAAGGAATATTTGCGGCGGTTACATCTATCAATACCATCTATTTTTGGAATGATACGGCAAAGGGCCTTTCTGAAATTCGCCACGTGCTGAAACCGGGGGGCATTTTTTACAATGTGGTTTACACCAAGGAATGGCTGGACAAACTTTCCTACACAAAAAAAGGGTTCAAGAAATTTGAACCTGAAGATTTGATTTCGCTGGGGAGCAATGCTAACTTTGAAAAGGTGACCGTAAAGGAAATCGTCAAAGGCAAAAGTTTCGTGGTGATGTTCAAAAAATAAAAAACGGCAGGGACTTGCGTTACCAAATCCCTGCCGCGGGCCTTCGCCCATTTTGCTGTGTGGATCAGCAGAAAAAATCCTTCCAGATCTGAGTGCCTAATTCGCTAAGTCTGATTTGAGTCCGTTCGATTTCTTCGTGAAGACCCTTCCGGATAATTTCCTCGATGGTGGTGAAGGCCACATCGGAGCGGAGCTTTCCTAAAAGGCGAATGGATTCTGCGTTGCTCTTTACGGGGAAGGCGATGTTCTTCAGACAGATTTCAGCCTGTTCCAGACAATAGCGCAGGGAACGTGGGAAGTCTTCTGTCAAAAGCAGGAATTCCGTTACGTTGTATGGCGTTACATTGGAATTACGACGGTGGAACATTTCGTATGCACCGACGCTTTTTAGAACGGCATTCCACTGCACCGTATCCATGGCCATGCCCACCATGCTCACATCCGGAAGGAGGATGTAGTATTTTACATCCAGAATTCGGGAAGTCTGGTCGGCTCGTTCCAACATGGTTCCCAGGCGGGCGAAATTCCAGGCGACATCGTGGCTCATGGTGCCCTGAATGATACCTACCGTCAGCTGGCTGAATTCCTTCACGCTGCTGTAAAAGGCATGGGGGGAAGCCAATGCCTGCTGGGACATTTCAGGATCGTTCAGTTTCAGGTAGAACTGATTGATGGCAATCCATAGTTCCGAAGAAATTCTTTCGCGGACGCAGCGGGCATTTTCGCGGGCGGCAGCCACGCAGGAAATAATGCTGCTGGGATTTTCCTTGTCGAAGGTAAGGAACGTCAGGGCGTTTTCAATGGAAACGTGGGCGTACTTCTTGAAAAAATCGTCAGCGTTTCCTGCGGTCTGGATTACAGGTTCCCAGGGGCGTTCTTCGCCGGGCAAGTCCAGCTGAAGCTGGAGATTGACATCGATACTTCGGGCCACATTTTCGGCACGTTCAATATAGCGGGCAAGCCAATAAATGGAATTTGCAACTCTACTAAGCATAAATTTTCCTAAAAGGTTTGAGGTTTGAGGTCGCTCAGCTTTGTTTCGCTTTTGGGTCGCACCATTCTGGTGCTTTGGGGTTAGAGAATCGCGGCTACGCCGCCTTTGTCTAGCTCTAGGGGCGTAAGCCCCGACCTCATAGCTGAAAGCCTTACGCAGTAAGGCGCGCTCACTGCTGTTGTTGTTGTTCCATCCATTGTCTGGCTTGTCCCAACTCTGGGGCCTTTTCGTTTTCGGCGATGACCCAGGTGTCCTTGCAGCCGCCACCTTGTGAGCTGTTCACCACGATGGAACCTTTGCGGAGTGCCACGCGGGTAAGGCCACCGGGGAGAATGTAGGTGTCCTTGCCTTGCACGATGTAGGGGCGCAAATCCACATGGCGACCTTCAAAACCGCCGTCCACAATGCAGGGGACGCGACTGAGTGAAATCATGGGCTGTGCGATATAGTTACGGGGATTGGCCTTGATCTTTTCCTTGAAAGCTTCGCACTCTTCCTTAGTGGACTTAGGGCCTACAAGCATGCCGTAACCACCAGATTCGCTGGCTGCCTTCACCACCATGTTTTCGATATGGTCGATGACGTGCTGCATATGCTTGGGGTTTTCGCAGACGAAAGTAGGTACGTTGGGGATAATGGCTTCTTCTCCCAGGTAGTACTTGATAATCTGCGGTACATAAGTATATATAGCCTTGTCATCGGCAACACCGCAACCCGGCGCATTGGCCAGTGCCACGTTACCCGCCTTGTAGGCTTCCATCAAACCGGGAACACCCAGGCAGGAATCGGGGCGGAAAACTTGCGGGTCCAGGAATTCATCATCAACACGACGGTAGATTACGTGAACCTGTTTCAGTCCGCGGGTGGTTCGTGCATACACCTTTTTGTCTTGCACTACCAAGTCATCGCCGGTCACCAAGTCCACACCCATTTGCTGTGCCAGGAAGGAATGTTCGTAGTAGGCGGAATTGTAGATGCCGGGGGTCAGCACCACAACCTTCGGGGTTTCAACGCCTTCGGCCAGGTATTCCAGGGCATGGCGGAGACGCGTGCAGTATTCGTCTACCGGGCGGATGGAACAGTGAGTGAAAACCTGGGGGAAGGTGCGCTTCAGAATCTGGCGGTTCTGCAACACGTAGGACACGCCGCTGGGGCAGCGCATGTTATCTTCCAGAACATAGAAGGTGCCGTCGGTATCGCGAACCAGGTCGGTACCGGTAATGTGGGCCCAGATTCCCTTGGGCGGCACGAAGCCTTCCATCTGGGGGCGGTAAGCGGTGCATGTGTTGATGAGGCTTTCGGGGACAACCTTGTCGCGCAAAATCTTGCGGTCGTTGTAGATGTCTGTCAAAAAGCAGTTCAACGCTTCGGTACGCTGCTTAAGACCTGCTTCCAGATGTTTCCAGTCGGCGGCACTGACGATACGGGGGATGACATCGAAGGGGATGATCTTGTCCTTACCATCCTTGTTGCCATACACGGCGAAAGTGATGCCGTTGTCGTAGAAGGCTGATTCTGCAACTTTCTGACGACGCTGCAGTTCTCCTTCGGGGAGTTCGTTGATGCGGCTGATCAACGGTTCTGCCGCCGGACGGGGAGTTCCATCGGGAAGGCAGAGCTCATCGTAAAAGCCCTCGGTATTGTAGTTTCCAAATTTCATGTTCTGTTTTCCTTGTGTGTTTTTTAGGTACGAGGCTTCTGGTTCCAGGTACGAGGTTTATTTCTCGTCTACGTTGACGGCTACTTTCAAGGTGTGATCGCCGCCGCCCGTAATGACGCCCTTTAGGGGGCTTACGTCACCGAAGTCTCTTCCCCAGGCGAGGATGATGTGTTCCTCGCCGCCCAGCACATTGTTGGTGGGATCCAGTTCCACCCAACCGTGGCCGGGAATGTAGGTGCTTGCCCAGGCATGTGTGGCGTCGGCACCTACAAGTTTTGGCTGACCCTCGGGCGGGTGGGTTCGCAGGTAACCGCTTACATAGCGGCACGGCAAATGCAGTGACCTTAGGCAACCAATCATCAAGTGGGCGAAATCCTGACAGACGCCTTTGCGCCCGCGAAGAATTTCTTGGGGTTGTGCGCCGATTCTTGTGGCACCGGGAGTGTACTTGCAATCCGTATAGATGCGGGTCATCAGTTCCTTGGCGGCGTCAAAAATTGGGCGGCCCGGTTCAAAACTTTCCAGCGCGTAGTTCTTGACAGATTCGTCGAAGTTGGCGAAGGGCGAAGTGTAGGCGTACATGGCCGCGTCCAGAATTTCATCGTTGTTTGGACGTTCCAGAATTTTTGCCACTTCTTCCCAGGGCATGGTTTCTCCGGCTTTGGGCGGTTCCTCTTCACGGACTTCTACAACGCCTGTGGTGTTGAATCTGAAATGAGTGTGTTCTTCTTCAACGCTAAAGGCGAGAACGCGGTTCCCGAAAATGTCCAACCTTTCCTGGCGTGCCGTAGGATTGGGTTCCACTTCGATATTGTGGCTAATCCAATTCTGCCGGCTGACCATGCGGGGGAGCATATGGGCTAGGTGATTGCTGTAGAGAACGGGCAGATGGTAATCGTAAACTGTTTCGTGATCGATCTGATATACAGGCATCTTAAACCTCCGACACTTCTGTGGTTGTGGCGTGAATAACTCCTGCGCGAGGAGCGTGGTTCAAGTAGAGCCTGCTTATGATTTCTGCGATATGTTCTACATTCTTTATTTGTTCGTCAACTAGTCTTGTTAAGTTCTCCCTTTGATATCCGATAGTTCCTGCTAACGATTCGATGTTCGCCAGACGAAGATCCGTAAGGACTCGCATCAATTCAAGATCCAGAGGCGAGAAGGCGGCTTCTCCCTGGAGGTTTCCTGGCAGGTGTTCCGTTTCTTCACGCAGGCGTGCAATCTGATAGGCGACGCTTCGCGGATTTGATTCGTCAGACAACAGCAAATCCAATACCGGCACCACTTGCAAACGGCCGCCGTAGCGACGGTGGTAAGTCATGAGACCGTCACCAATTTCAAGTACGGCCTGCAACAGGCGCAGGTTTGCAATTTCTTCGGCGGGGGCCGTAGACAGCAGACTTTTAATCAGCTGTAAGGTGCGAATGGCGCATTCTATCTGTCGACCGATTTCTAGGAATCGCCATTCGTGGCCGCGCGTCATGGAGTCCGCTGCGAGCCCGGCCACGGCAGCACTGTCTGATAAGACTGCCTTTAGGTAAGGCAACAGTGATGCTGCACCTGCCCCCGCCGGCATTTCTGCAACACCGAATCCGTTCAGGTAAAGCCATAGATCTTCAGAAATTCTGTCTCGCAACTGAACAGCCAGATCGCGAATTTCTGTCAGTACACATTGCATCCCGTTACGGTTATCCTTTCTCAGGATGAAGTAGCGCAATGCGTTTTCCGGATCCTGTGCCATTCTCGCCAGGGATTCATCGGAAAGGCCTGCTTTCAGAATCCAGGGAAGTTCCGGCATTTCTGTCCAGGATTCATCAGACAGTCGCACTGCAATTCCTCTTGCAATACGAGCCATCATGTTGGAAGCGGACAGGTCCCGGCCGAGGCGATACAAATTCTCAGCAGCGCGGCTGGGCAAATCACCGCCTGCTCGAGAAGGTGTAATGGCCTGGTCGGCCGGGGCCAGGAGAGAGAAGTGGGCAACAGGTCTTTCGGAAAGCACCCAGATGTCCTTTTCTCCAACATCGCGTTCAAGGATGTGGGCCTTTGAAATGCTTGCTGCGGCGCTGTTTGCCAAGTTCTTGTCGATGAACTGGAAGATCCCCAGTCCGCCGGGCATTACGGAAGTTTCCTTTGCTGTGTTTACGGCAAAGAACCTCATCAGCGAAACGGCCGGTTCAATGCTTGCGGAACTGCTGACATCGCCTGGACGGTGTGCTAGAACTGTTGCCAAGTCTACGGACTTTTCGGCGACCCATTGTTCCGGCGAATTTTCGATAGCCTGCAACAGCGCAAGCTGCGCCGTTGTGGTCATGGAAGCGTATGCCTTGGGCTCCGGCTCCTTGAAATTTCCAGCGTCCCTAAAGGCTTTCTTGAAAATCCACTTTTCGGGTTCTGCAAGAACACGATCTATATCGTTAGCGTTTCCAAGCCAGACGGTTTCCACATCCTTCAGGAGCAATTCTTCTCCGAGAAGTTCCTTGCAAATCTCCGGGAGGAAGGGCTTGAACATAGGCGTTTCTAAAACACCTGTTCCAAGGAAGTTTCCGATGGCCACGTTCCCTGCGCGTACGGTGCTGATCAGGCCCACTGCCCCTTCGCCACTATCAATGCGAAGTTCCAGCGGATCGCACATGCCATCTTCGACACGACGGAAAATGGTACCGATTTTTTTCAGCCCCATCAAGGTCTTCATGTAGACTTGCAAATTTCGTACGGCCAAGTCGTCGTTTTCGACCAGGGGGATTCCCAAGTAGCGGGCCAGCATGGCATCTTCGGCACGACGGGGATTGTCCGGCCCCGAGGCCAGAAGCACAACCTTTCCACTGTCGCCTCGAGGATCTTGGGCGTTAATATCCTCGTGCATGGCGTCTAAACCATCCAGCAACTTCTTGAAGAAACCTGCCAGACGTTCCGTACGCATGCTGCGGAATAATTCCGGGAATGCGCGGCTGACGCCAATGCGGTTTTCCAGGGCGCGGCCTAAACCTTCGGGCACTTGCAAATGGTCTGCGATGGCGACGAAGGAGCCGTCTTCGAGGCGGGCCACATCTGTTGAGGATAGATTCACGAAGATGCCGCCGGCGGGTTTTACCTTCCAGGCCACTTGCATAAAGTCCGGATTGGCGAACAACAATGCGGCTGGCAACTTACCCTTTTTCCACAAAGTCTGATCGCCGTAAATGTCATGGGCCAAGGCGTTAAAAAGCCTGGCTCTCTGAGCAACGCCTGCTTCCAGGATGCTCCATTCCTCAGACGAAATCACCAAGGGAATGGGGTCGGTACCCTTGTGGCTGCCGCTGGAACTGGACGAAAGATCGTTCTCGTCCAGAACGTTATGCAAGCGCCTACAACGGTGCTCGAACTCCTCCTTCGACAATGCCGAAAGGGATTTGATAAATGAGTTTTCTGATTCCACACAGTTCATGCACTAACAAGTGCAAAAGCCGTGCCAAAGTCTGTGATGTTTCGATGAAATCGAAAAAAAGCCTAGCCTAAACGCCCCAAGCTTGCTGAACAAATTGCTTTTAAGACATTTTCCGACAAATTTTTCGTTTTTGACGAACTGATAACTTTATCGTAAGATTTATGTAGATACAATTTTTGATTGTTTTACATTTTTTGTTTGTAAAGGCTAGTGAGAAAGATCTGTTTTAACCTTGTATGTTCTGGAAAAAATCCCAGATAGTTTCGCCACGCATGGCTAACGCGCGGATGGTTAAACCTTTTTCCGCAAAAGATGTTCCAATGACGCCGTCAAAGCTTTTGCCCATTTCTCGAACTTTTTCTTTGAGTTGGATAAGCTTTTCTTTTTCGGGACTGTACACAAACATCATTCCGTTATGGGTGTAATTGCCCCAAAAGCCGATTTTCGTGTAATCGAATTTTTTAGGGTCAATCAGGGTGTGGTCGGCAAAGGCTAAATGTTCGCCCACGTAAAAGCGACTCTTGCTTTGGAATTTTTCCATGGCGAAAAATTCGCCCATGCCTGTACGGCCACAAGTGAAAATGTCGGTGTAATAAAATGTTGCGGAAGGATGAATCTGGACTCGAACATTGCTTTGATAATTGCTGCCGGCAAAAGGGATTGCCGGATAGGGCATGTAATTGACGCGGGCGTCGGCCCCGACGTTGATGTCGATATCCTTGGAGGCAATTTTTCCATCGGTATTGAAAACCTTCTCGTAGCTTTGAGAAAGGAAAGTGACGTCGCAACCTTCTTTGAAATCTAGCTGCAACGAAAAATGGTCTCCGCCGAGAAGTCCGGCGGAGGCTGCCATCATCATAATGTCTGAGTGTTTTCCATTATGAAATGGATGCATAACCTTGTAAGGGGACGTGTAGAAAGCGTCCTCGATTTCGGTCATGCCATTTCGCAGACAAGTCTTTATGCGGAGTGTGCTCTGCATAGGTCTCTTGCGGACCAGAGGAGACGTGCTAACCAAATAACGAGTGCAAGTGCCACTACAGAAACACCCAGGAAGGCGTCGTTCAGCATATCAGCTGCTGCAGGGGTAAAGTATTCTGCACCAAGTTCTGCGTATTCAGCGATAGCATCTACCAGCCACATGAGGGATGCGCCCCAGAACATGTAGCAAAGGGTTGAATACTTCATGGTGTCTTTGCCGTGTTTTTTCATCTGGTTGAACCAGAGAAGGCTTGCAATGATAGCTGCGAAAACGGTAATGAGTAAAGTCATTTTAAGCCCCCTTGGAATGGTTGACTGTTGCGTGGCTGCTTGATGGTTTCCGAACCTTTAGGAATATCAAGGAGGCCGCCCACGCCAATGTGACCATGCAAGCCATCCCAACGCCCACAGTGGACATTTCATGAATCATGACTTGCGAGGATTCGGGATCCTGTGCTGCAGTCAAGAAAGGGTAGAAAGGTTGAATTTCTCCGTGCCAGAAGTGCTCAAAAGCAAGCAGAGCGGAACCGCCCCACAGCAATTTTGATAAACGGCGGGGAGCCTGCAACGGGGCTTTATCGGGGAATTTTTTTTCAACCACCAAAGTGACGGCTGTGGTGATTAACGCCTCTGCGGCAGGAACAACAAAACATGCCATAAGTGACTCCTTTAAAAAATGGTAAATGTTTCGACGGGCTAAATACCTTCAAAAAGTACGGCTTTCTTGATCCACGCAATGACTTCATCTACGCCGTCCATACTCATGAGGTTTGTGAATAAGTACTTGCGACCTTCTCGCATCCGTTCGGAATCGCGGGCCATGACTTCAAGGCTTGCGCCTACAAGAGGAGCCAGGTCCGTTTTGTTGATGACCAGCAGGTCGGAACGCATAACGCCGGGGCCACCCTTACGGGGAATCTTTTCGCCTTGGGCAACGTCGATAACATAAATGCTTGCGTCGGCCAGGTCGGGGCTGAAGGTGGCCGACAGGTTGTCTCCGCCGCTTTCGATAAAAATAATCTGGACATCTGGAAACTTGCGGGCCATTTCGTCTACGGCTTCCAGGTTCATGGAACAGTCTTCACGAATGGCGGTATGGGGGCATCCTCCAGTTTCTACACCGACGATTCTTTCGGGAGGCAGGGCTGAATTCTTGATCAAAAATTCGGCATCTTCCTTGGTGTAAATATCGTTGGTTACTACGCAGATGCTGTATTCCTTACTCATCTTGCGAGTAAGTCTTTCTATCAATGCTGTTTTTCCGGATCCAACAGGACCGCCTACGCCAATTTTAACATAACTCATATTTTGCTCGTTAGCTCATGTAAAGTCGTGAATAAAGTTCTTCGTGTTTCATTCCTGCAATATCTATGCCAGTTCCGCCTACGCCCAAGTCATCCATGTCCAGCGTGCAGGCTCGCTGAACGGCTTGGATGATTTTCTTTTGGGAATTGCTTAAAATCTTTTGGCCGACCATCTGACTTAGAGGAATCATCTTGACGCCGTTTGTGACAATGGCGTTTAGCAAGCTGTAGGTGTAAATGCTTGCGGCTTCTTCCTTGTTTAAACCGATGTCGTTTGCGAAGAGACCGATTGCAATGGCGTGGTTTCCGATGCAAGAGCCATTTTTTAAAACTTCATCTCGATAAAAGTCCAGAGATGGAAAGCAGTTGTTTTTTGCACCTTCAAATTCACCATAGATTTTTAAAAATCTGCTACAAAGTTTTTTGGAGCCGGTGCGGACTTCTTCCGGTGCTTTTAAGGCCATAGAGAAACTGTCTAAATTTTGAATGTAGTCAAAATCGGCGGCATGATCA
Organism: Fibrobacter sp. UWH1; assembly: GCF_002210365.1. Taxonomy (NCBI): domain Bacteria; kingdom Pseudomonadati; phylum Fibrobacterota; class Fibrobacteria; order Fibrobacterales; family Fibrobacteraceae; genus Fibrobacter; species Fibrobacter sp. UWH1. The sequence continues at coordinate 104,247 of NZ_MWQG01000010.1, read as the reverse complement.
TAACTGAGCATCATAACGCCTAGATCATTGTAGGGAAGCACGCTTAAAAAACTAGAAGCATATTCCTGGAGGGCGTCTCCATTTGTGATGGTCTTGTTAGCAATTAAAGTCTCAAGACCATTGGAGAGTGTGAATGCTCCAATGGGAAAGAGGCTGTCGCAAACTTGAATCATCCGAAGGGTGGCGAGCATTTTACGTACTAGTGTTGATGTTCATGGTGATGGCCATGTTCGTGATGTTCATGGTCATGGTCGTGACTATGGGAGTGACCGTTACTTGCACCGTGTGCCTTGCAGACGATGTAGTCAGAAAAAACATCTTCTACAATCTGAGGGAGAAATCCCAAACGGACTAGGTATTCGAAGGTGGGCTCGTCATAAGGAATGGTGACATCCTTTTCTGTAATTTGCAGGGAAAGATGCCTGTTACCCAATTCAAATCCAAGGCGTCCCATTTCTTCCATAGTCTTGACGGGAATGCGAACCAGTTTTGTCTTGTTGATCTTTACAGCGTAAATTTTATCGGGACTGACGGCGAGAACATCGCCATCAGAAAGGGATTCCTCAATCTGAATTCCTAATTCGGTTCCGTCATCGGCAACTTTAAAAATACGATGCTTGTCCAGTTCAAACCATTCGAATGGAATGTCTACCACGGTCTTGGAAGGAACTTCGTTTCCGTGATGGATGTTTCCGAGAATTTTATCGGCAATCATTTTTTGACTCCTTGCAGATTGCTTTTTAGAAAAGGAAGTACCTTCTGGCAAGAGAAAGTTCTGTGGCGGCTTCGCAGGTGATTCGTTCACCATCCACCTTTACAGTGTAGGTTTCAGGATCTACTTCCAGCTTTGCGATGCGGTCGTTGTGAACCATGTCCTTCTTGCCGATGTTTCGACAGTTGCTTACGGGGAGGACCATTCTTTCGAGGCCCAGTTCTTCCTTGATGCCATTTGCAAAAGCGTATTCCGAAACGAAGGTGATGCAGGTTTTTGCTAAAGCCTTGCCGTGGGCACCGAACATATCGGTATACACAACTGGCTCTGGGGTGGGAATGCTGGCATTGGCATCGCCCATTTTGGATGCGCAAATAAAACCATTCTTCAGGATCATTTCGGGCTTGGCTCCGAACATGTCGGGACGCCAAAGGACAAGGTCTGCGATTTTGCCAACCTCTACGGAACCAACGTACTTTGAAATGCCATGGGTAATGGCCGGGTTGATGGTATACTTGGCAATGTAACGCTTGATGCGATTGTTGTCGTTGCGTTCGCAGTCGGTGTCGAGAGTACCGCGTTGTTTTTTCATTTTGTCTGCGGTTTGCCAAGTACGGGTGATTACTTCACCCACGCGGCCCATGGCTTGGGAATCAGAACTCATCATGGAGAAAATTCCCATGTCGTGAAGGATGTCTTCGGCGGCGATGGTTTCCGGACGAATTCTTGAATCCGCAAAAGCCACATCTTCTTTATTGTTCTTGTCCAGATGGTGGCATACCATCAACATGTCCAGATGCTCGTCAATGGTATTTCTGGTGAAGGGCATTGTCGGATTTGTTGAGGACGGCAAGACGTTTTCGAAGGCGGCTGCGCGAATGATGTCGGGAGCGTGTCCACCGCCAGCACCTTCCGTATGGTAGGTGTGGATGGTGCGTCCCTTAAAGGCTGAGATGGTATCTTCTACGAAGCCGCCTTCGTTTAATGTATCCGTGTGGATGGAAACCTGGACGTCGAATTCATCCGCGATGCCTAGGCAAGTGTCAATAGCCTTGGGAGTGGAACCCCAGTCTTCGTGAAGCTTCAGGCCTGCAGCTCCTGCACGCACCTGTTCTCTCAAGGTTTCTGCACAGGATCCATTTCCCTTGCCGAGGAAGGCTAAGTTGACGGGCAAATCTTCTGCTGCTTCCAGCATCTTGTGAATGTTGAATGCGCCGGGCGTACAGGTGGTAGCGTTGGTACCGTCAGCAGGGCCTGTGCCGCCACCAATCATGGTGGTGATGCCACTGTAAAGAGCCGTACGAACTTGCGTGGGAGAGATAAAGTGAATGTGGGTGTCGATACCACCGGCTGTCAAAATTAGGCCTTCGCCAGCGATGGCTTCGGTGGAACTGCCGATAATCATGCCTGGGGTAACGCCATCCATCATGTGGGGGTTGCCGGCTTTTCCGATGCCAGCAATTTTTCCGTCCTTAATGCCTATATCGGCCTTGAAAATTCCAGTGGCGTCAATGACAAGCGCGCTTGTAATGACGGTGTCTAGGCATTCGTCATCCTTAAAGGGAACTGCCTGGCCCATGCCATCACGCAGTGATTTTCCACCGCCGAATTTTGCTTCGTCACCGTAAATGCAATAATCTTTTTCGACTTCAGCAATAAGGGAAGTGTCTGCAAGACGGATGCGGTCGCCTACGGTGGGGCCATACATTTGAGCGTAATCTTTTCTGGAAATCTTGTACATGTTAAGCTCCCGTAAAACCAGAGGTTGATGCTCTGCCAAATGCAGCCGTTTTTACGAATTCATCATCCATAGGGCCTTCTACTAGACCGTTCAATCCATGACCTTCGCGGCTACCACCGATTTCAACCAGGTTTACGGTCTTTGTTTCGCCGGGTTCAAAACGTACTGCGGTTCCCGCGGGTACATCAAGACGCATGCCGTAGGCAGCCATACGATTGAAATCCAGTTTTTTGTTGACTTCAAAGAAATGGAAATGAGAACCTACTTGAACTGGGCGGTCTGCCGTATTGGTAACATCTAGAGTAAGTGTTCTCTTGCCCGCATTCAGTTCGATGAAACCTTCCTCCACGAGAACTTCGCCAGGAATCAATTTCCCGGTAGCAGGAATTGGATCGTGTACGGTAACTAGCTTTGTTCCGTCAGGGAATGTGGCTTCCAGCTGAACTTCATGAATCATTTCTGCGACGCCGTCCATCACCTGTTCGGCTGTCAGCATCTTTCGACCCTCGGACATCAATTCTGCAACGGTCTTGCCATCTCGAGCCAATTCCAATAACTTGCTGGAAATGTAGGCGATGGCTTCCGGATAATTCAGTTTCAGTCCGCGTTGCAGTCTTTCACTTGCCACAATGCCTGCATAGTGCAGCATCAACTTTTCGGTTTCTCTAGGAGTTAAATGCATAATTAATCCGTCATCAATTTTTGGACTTCAGCCTTGTCACAAAGGGATGTTTCCCTGTGGAAAATGATGTTTCCCTTTTCCATGATGTTGATGTAGTGGCTGTTTTCCATAACGAAATCCAGATACTGTTCCACCAGCAAAACGGTAATGCCCTTCCATTCGTTAATCTTACGGATGGCGCGGCCAATGTCGTTAATGATGGATGGCTGGATACCTTCGGTAGGTTCGTCAAGAATCAAAATTTTTGGGTCCTGCACTAGGGCGCGTGCGATGGCAAGTTGCTGCTGCTGACCGCCGGAAAGGTCGCCACCGCGGCGTTTGGCGAATTTGGGCAGGATAGGAAACAGGTCGTAGAGATATTCGGGAATCTTGTTCTTACCCACCTTTTCTCCACGGCCAAGAATGGGCTGTATGCCCAATTCCAGATTTTCCTGGACGGTCATCTGCGGGAAAATGTCTCGACCTTGCGGGACGTAGCCAATACCGCAGCGAACGCGCTCGTAGGCGGGAAGTTTTGCAATTTCCTTGCCGTCAAAAACGAGAGATGTTTCGGGGCCGGTCTTTACTAGCCCCATAATGCTCTTTAGTGTGGTGCTTTTTCCAACGCCGTTTCGACCGATGAGGCTTACGATTTTTCCCTTGGGGATGTCCAGGCTCAAACCTTCAATGACGCGGCTTTCGCCATAATAGGAATCCATGTTTTTCAAATAAAGCATAATTATTCTCCACCACGACCCAGGTAAACTTTCTGCACGGTAGGATCGGCAAGAACTTCCGTTACGCTGCCTTCCATCAGAATTTTTCCTTCATGAAGGACTGTTACTTTGTCGGCAACCTGCTTCACGAAATCCATATCGTGTTCAATAACGATGACGGTACAATCCTTCTTGATTTCCTTCAGGATTTCTCCGGTTTTAAATGTTTCTGGCTTGCCCATGCCGGCGGCGGGTTCATCTAGCATAATGACTTCCGGCTTTTGCACCAGCTGCATTGCAATTTCGAGCCATTGCTTTTCACCGTGAGCCAATGCTCCCGCGCGCCATTGACGTTTGTCGGCCAGGCCCACTTTCTGCAGGGTGGCTTCGATGTTATCCAACTCTTCCTTCTTGGGCTTGCGCAGAATGGTGTCCATAATTCTCTTCCCTTTTTTCAGGGAGAGAATCATGTTTTCTTCCACAGTCAGGTTTACAAACACCGAGGGAACCTGGAATTTTCTGCCGATTCCAAGCCAGACGATCTTGTATTCCTTCATTCCCGTCAAGGTTACAGGATCCTTGTACATAGGATGGTAAACCACATTGCCTTGGGTGGGTTTTGTTTTGGCGCAAATAATGTCAAGTAATGTTGTTTTCCCTGCTCCATTGGGGCCAATGAAGAAATGAATTGTATTTCTCTTGACTTTTGTGTTTACATCGGTTAGAGCATAAAACCCATCAAAGCAAACAGAAACATGGTTGATATCCAATACAGATTCTGAAAGCTGTGTGATTTTGATAGGTGCGGGGTTCTTGGCAAGAAGTTCTTCTTTTGATACGATTTCGGTTTGCATAAAAACTCCTTAGACCTTTTTGAACAGAGAAGGAACCTTGTCGCGAACTAAGCCTACGATGCCGCCCTTGAAGAACAGGATGGTGACGCAGAAAAGAACGCCGATGATGTACTGCCAAATTTCTACAGTGCTTCCGGAACTCAAATTGTATTCGCAGATGTTAATGAAGAAGGCTCCGATGACAGCGCCAATAATAGTGCCGCGGCCTCCGATGGCCACCCAGATTACCATGCCGATGGAGTAGGTGATGGTCATCTGGGAAGGAGTGATACATCCATTGAAGTTGACAAAGATTGCGCCTGCAATGCCTGCGAAAATAGCGGAGAGAACGTAGATGAAAGTCTTGTAGCGACTTACAGGATATCCAGAGAAATAAGTCCTATTTTCGCCATCGCGAATGGCTATCAACACTTTACCGAACTTACGTTCTACAAGGAATTTGGAAAGTGCGTAAACAGCGATCAAGGCGATGAGGGACACATAGAATAGAAGGAGCATGTTTCCCTGATTGGCGCTGCCCTTGATGCTTCCAAAGATAGACTTGATCTCTGTAATGCCTACGTTTCCGTTGGTATAGGGAGACATGGCGATGAACAGGGAGCATGCAGCCCAAGTAAGAGCCTGAGAAATAATGGAGAAGTACACTCCCTTTACACGGTTCTTGAAAATGAAGTAACCTACAATCCAGGCGACTACGGCGGGGGCGATAATCACCAGTAGCAGACTTCCCGGAGAAAGTGTAAAAGGAACCCAAATCAGAGGCATCTCGGTAAGGCCACCGATGTGCATGAAATCGGTCAAATGACCGCCTGTGGCCTGCATCTTCAGGTACATGGCCATGGCATATCCACCCAGGGCGAAATACAATCCGTGTCCGAGACTCAAGATTCCTGTATAGCCCCAGATCAAGTCGATACCGATGGCGACAATAGCAAAGCTAATGCACTTGCCCAGGAACAAAATGGTGGAACCGCCGCTAACGACGCCCATCATCAAAAGGACGGGCATCATGGCGAGAATAAAAACGATAATTCCAAAAGTGATGTTGGATCCGTGTCTTTCGAAAAGTCTTAATGCTTTCATATTTGTACCAGTAATCCTTATTCGTTAAACCTTAATCCAAATTTCTGCTCTTGATAACGAACAGTCCCTGAGGTCTCTTTTGCAGGAATACGATGACAATCAGCAATACCACTGCCTTGGCGATGGTGGAGGAGGTGTAGTTTTCGGTAAAGATGGAGCTGATGCCGATGATGCCGGAGCCGATGACTGTTCCAATCAGGTTTCCGACGCCTCCAAGTACGACTGCCATGAAGGAGTTGACGATATAGCTTTGCCCGACAGTAGAGTCAATGGAGCCGAGAAGAGCTACGGAGCATCCTGCGATACCTGCAAATCCAGAGCCCATTGCGAAAGTCAAGTTGTCCACCTTGCGGGAGTTGATGCCCATGCACTGTGCCATGGGACGGTTCTGCATGACGGCTCGCATCTGGCGACCGAAATTGGACTTGTACATCACAAGCCAAACGGCACCCATGCAAAGAGCTACCAGCAAGATGATGAAAATTCTGTTATAGGAGAAAGTGCATTCTCCGAGAGTGATGCCGCCACTTAAAAAGGAAGGAGCCGTAACGTTTACACCCTGGGATCCAAAAATGGAGCGTGCACCTTGCTGTAAAATCAAGCTGATGCCCCATGTTGCTAAAAGGCTGTCGATTTCACGACCGTACAGTCTTGAAATCACGAATTTTTCAAGAAGGCTTCCTAGCCCGAATGCGACGCCAAATGCGGCGATGATGGCTACGAAGTAATAGAGTCCGCCAATAGATTCTGGCAGGAACTTGGCGAAAAGCTGCTGGACCACAAAAGTCATGTAAGCGCCGATCATGACGAATTCACCATGGGCCATATTGATTACGCGCATGACGCCAAAGGTAATGGCTAGGCCGAGCGATGTCAGCAAGATAATGGAGCTGAGGCTCAAGCCGTTAAAAAGGATGTTGATGGTCTGTTCCAAGGTGTCCTCGGTCCGTTTGCGTTTGTTTTTTGATTGTTAAAAGAAGTGTTGAAATAAAAGGTGGCGGGCCCAGAGACCCGCTTCCCTTTATAGAATGCAAGCGAAAGGCCTGCGGTCTTTATGAGGATGGGTATATTTTAGTTCAGCGGCTGGAGGCCTGCCTTAACTGCCCAATCATAGGTGGTCAGGTAAGGATCCGGTGCAACAGGAGCTGCGGTGGCGTAAACTTCCTTGATGAGACCATCTTCGGAAACTTCACCCACGCGGACAGGCTTTGCAAGGTGCTGGCTCTTGCCGTCGATAGCCACAACGCCTTCCGGAGCCTTGTAAGAAATGGAACCGGACTTGATTGCTGCAAGAACTGCATCCACTTCAAAGCTCTTTGCTGCCTTCACAGCTTCTGCCCACAGATAAACTGCGTCATAAGCAGCTTCTGCCGGGTCGGAGGTTACGCGGTTTGCACCGAACTTTTCCTTGTAAGCAGCAACGAATGCAGTGTTTTCAGGAGTGGAGGTGGTCTGGTAGTAGTTCCAGGAAACCAGATGACCCTTCAAGATGGCGGGGCCGATGGTTGCCACTTCTTCTTCAGCAATGGAGAAGGACATGGTCATGTATTCCTTGCTGGAGTAGTTCTTTTCGGACATCTGCTTGAAGAAGGAAACGTTGCCGGTGCCGTTCAAGGTGTTCACGATAACATCGGGCTTTGCGGCTTCGATCTTTGCGATGATTGCTGCGAAGTCTGTCTGATCCATGTCTGCGTATTCTTCGCCGACTACAGAAATGCCTGCAGCCTTAGCCTGTGCGTTGATGATCATGTTGGCGGTGCGGGGGAACACATAGTCGGAACCCAGCAGGAACAACTTCTTGTAGCCCTTGGAAATCAAGTATTCAATAGCCGGAACGATCTGCTGGTTAGGAGCTGCACCGGTGTAGACAATGTTCGGAGACATTTCCATGCCTTCGTACTGTACTGGATACCAGAGCAGGGACTTGTATTCTTCAAAGATGGGCTTTACAGCCTTGCGAGAAGATGAGGTCCAGCAGCCGAAAACGGTAGCGACCTTTTCGATGTCGATCAACTTTTCTGCCTTGGTTGCAAAAGTAGATGGTTCGGAAGCGCCGTCTTCTTCAACAAAAACAATCTGCTTTCCGAGAACGCCGCCGGCCTTGTTGATTTGTTCGATTGCCAAAACTTCGGCGTCACGGACGGACTTTTCGCTGATGGCCATAGGGCCGGTCAGAGAGTGAAGCAAGCCCACCTTTACGGTTGCGGATTCTGCAGCCTTTTCTTCGTTGCAACCCATGAGGCCAAATGCGCCCAGGACTACAGCACTAGCTGCAATAGTGGATAGGAACTTGCGTGCGATATTCATAGGGGTCTCCTTGTTGGTTTCGCCCTGTCAGGTGCAAAAGCCGTGCCAAAGTTTTAATTACAGGACTGGTTTGCCATTCTAACCCAGTGAATTAAAGGTTTTTAAAACATTGCGAAGGAAAGAATCTAGAGTGTAGTTTTAGATAATTTTCGTATAACAATTTCGTAGATACATTTTTTGAATATTTTACAGAAATTGTTTGTAAAAGTTACTGAATAAATATGGTTTCTTCGTTTAAGAAGCCCTAGGATTTACATTTTTATTTCATTTCCTGTAAAAGGCGGCCGATTCGAATAAATTTGACGTTTTTTATCCGCTATGGCACGCTTTTTGCGGATGTTCCAACAGAAAACTATGGAGGTGGTTTGGAATCGCAACAGAAGTACATCTTCTGCGTCCCTAACCACTAATCACTAACCACTAACCACTCCCTTATGAATACCGCAGAAGTTTTGATCAAGTCCTTGGAAAGTGAGGGCGTCAAGTATATTTTTGGAATTCCCGGTGAAGAAACCTTGGAATTGATGGAGGCCATCAAGAATTCTTCCATTCGTTTTATTACGGTTCGTCACGAACAGGGTGCGGCCTTTATGGCGGATGTTTATGGTCGTTTGACAGGTAAGGCCGGCGTCTGCCTTTCTACCCTGGGCCCCGGGGCTACCAACTTGGTGACCGGTGTGGCCGATGCCAATTCCGATGGTGCTCCGCTCATTGCCATTACGGGTCAGGTGGGTACGGAACGTATGCATTTGACAAGCCACCAGTATTTGGATTTGGTGAACATGTTTACGCCTATTACCAAGCGCAGTAAACAGGTGGTTCGTCCGGATACGGTGAATGAAATTGTCCGCATTGCATTTAAGTACGCCGAGATGGAAAAGCCGGGTGCCTGCCACATTGACTTGCCTTGCAATATTGCTGCTATGGAAGTGGCGGGAGAAGTGGCTCAGACTCCGCTGAAACACCATCGTGAAAATATCGAGTACGCCAGCGACACTGCAATCAAGGCGGCCGCTGCTGCCATTGCAAGCGCCAAGCGTCCCGTAATTTTGGCGGGGCATTCTGCAGTGCGAAATAACGCATCTGATGCATTGACAGCTTTTGCTTCGGCTGCGAAGATTCCGGTGGTGAGCACCATGATGGCTAAGGGTGTTATCCCTTGCGACAATACATATTCCATGTGGTGTATCGGTATTCCTCAGAAGGATTACCAGAACTATATTCTGGAACAGTCTGACTTGGTAATCGCCATCGGTTACGATGTTGTGGAATATGCTCCCGCCAAATGGAACACTAAGGGCGATAAGCGAATTATCCATATTGATGAAACGCCCAACCACATCAATAAATTCTATCAGCCCGAAGTAGAAGTTATTGGAAATATTTCTGCTTCTCTGGAAGCGCTTCGCTGTCTTTGCCCCAGCACAAAGGATCCGGAATGGGCCTTGTACATTCGTGAGAAAATGGCTGCGGATCATGCCCGTTATGACTTGGATAAAAGCTTCCCGCCCAAACCTCAGAAAGTGCTGCATGACATTCGCCTGGTCATGGGTGAAGAGGATATTCTTCTTTCGGATGTGGGCGCTCATAAGATGTGGATTGCTCGACAGTACCATTGCTACCATCCCAACACTTGCATTATTTCCAACGGTTTTGCCACCATGGGAATTGCGGTGCCGGGTGCAATCGCTGCAAAGCTGTTGAATCCCGAAAAGAAGGTGCTGGCAGTTACAGGCGATGGCGGCTTCATGATGAACAGTCAGGAATTGGAAACGGCTTACCGCGAACATATTCCGTTTGTGACCCTTGTGTTTACTGATGGCAATTATGGTTTGATCAAGTGGAAGCAGGAAGAACGTTATGGCGACAGCTACGCCATCAGCTTTACCAATCCGGATTTCGTGAAGTATGCAGAATCCATGCACCTGAAGGGCTATCGCATTGAACGGACGGAGGATCTTATCCCCACCCTTCGTGAAGCCTTTGAACAGGACGTGCCCAGCATTATCGAATGCCCGGTGGATTATGCCGCCAACATGGAACTGACGGAACATCTAAAAAATTTAAAAGTGTAAGCTACAACGAGGAATATCATGGGTTACATCAATTCTCTTTTTACCGCACAAACGGAAACTTCCGGCGTGGCAGTTTCTGAATCCTCTAACCTGCTTTCTATTCACAGCATTTCGGGTCACCCTGCTGTGTACCGCCATCTGAAAAATGGCTGTAAGGCAGAAAGTAAGCGGCAGAAGCAGGCTGAATAAAACTTCATAACCACGCTCCAATGACAAAAAGACCCGCGGGATTTTTCTCGCGGGCCTTTTCTTTACTGAATCATGTTGATGGATTGAATTTCGCGGTAGGAGCCTGTGGACACTTTCACGATGTAGGTTCCTTGCGGTAAACCCGATTTAACGAGGTCAACTTTTTCTCGGTATTGTCCGGCAGGTTTAACTCCAGAAATATTTTGATATAGAAGTTTGCCATAGGCAGAGTAAAGGCTAATCTTCACGTTGTCTTGTCTGTTGATGGTGTAATGAATCTCAAGAACTCCGTGATGATTCTTTAATGATGTGTACTTTGCGGGACCTTGATTCTTGAAGGCGATGGAGGTCGTTCCTTCTGAAGGCTCTCCGGGTTCGGAATCGTTTGCGATTTTTATGGTAAATCTATAGATGACGATCTTGTTTCCGGTTTTAAAACCTTGGGCAAACTTGTAGGTTTCCCCTGCAGAAACTCTATTGGGGTAATGCCCAATGGCGATTTTCCCGTCAGTTAAATTCCATTCGGCAAAGACGTATGCGTTTTCGCCCCATTCAGTGACAAGTCCGTTTTTGTCAAACCAGTGTCCCGGAGCCTTTGCGGTCGAAGTGGTGTTGAATGTGTTTCCATCGATGGCGAAGAATGTGGCGCTTGCAAGTTCATTTGCAGAAATTCCCAATGCGGTTGCCAGCTTCTGAGAATCAAATTCAACGCTTGTAGTTCCGTAATCTTCGCTAATCTGGACGGTTGCTGAAATTTCGAATTCAACAGTGTCTGCTGCGATGATGTTGGAGGAACTGCTAGAGGAACTGCCTGACACTGCTTCGCTTGAACTGCTAAAGGTGTTTTCACCGATTTCAGGCCACTCGTAGTCCAGTACGAAATTGTTGTAGTATTTCGTGTTGGCGTCACCTGCGCCACTCAAGCCTTCTTCAAGTTTGATCTTGTAATTGTAATGGTTGGTGCGGATGTTTTCATTGCCCGTGTATTGGTAATCTGTGTTGACAACAACTGCGAAAACCATTTGCGTGCCGTTGGTAGAAGAGGGGGTCTTATCCAAGCGGAGTGTCACTGCACCTTCGCCAGTAATGGGTTCGCTATAGACGGGGGTTCCATCGGTGGCGCGGTAGCAAAGCAGATAATTCATGTTGGTGTTGTTGGATTTGTCGCCAACATTGTAGAAGGATACGGTCACTTGCTTTGCGCCGGAGGAAACCTTCAGAGGAATGACGTTGGAGCCGGACCAGCCCGGAGTTGTTGCCTCGTCGGGAACGAGATATTCTCCGCTTGCTGTCATGGTCTGGTAGGGAGTCATTTTCCAGGTGTTTCTGTACTGACCGTTATCCCAGTAATACTGCTCTTCGTAACTGGTTCCGCCAAAGTTGTTGTTCAGCAGGTTCTTGATTTCGTTGGACCATTTCTTCATATCCAGCAAGGCCATCCTTGCGCGGAATTCAGTAATGAGCCTGCGAGTGGCATCGGGACCAAGGCCTTTTTCCAATGCGTAGGTTTCAAGTAGGTAGGTGGTTTTGCCGTAAGCATTTCCGTAAATCCAGCGGACAGAACCTGTGCCAAGCCAAGTTCCCATAAAGGTTGGGAAAATGTTACTGTACTGGGAACCGCCCAGAAGGTAACGCTGATTCTTGCCGGTAACGCCCTGTGCGCCGGGACCTCCGAAGGTGCCGTCTACAAGCCAGCCGGAGTAGCATTCAATGGGCATGAAGGGCGCAATGACGGTTGCCGCATTCAAAAATCCCATACCGCTGTAAACGCCTTCGCGATGGGAGAACATGTCCTGCTGAATCCAGGTATTGCCTGCTTCCTGGAACCAGTGGGCCTGTTTTGCGCCAGGGTAGCCGTTGGTCATGGAGTGAATGCCTTCATGAATCATGGCGTCCATCTGGGAAACGCGATCGCGATAGGGGCAGCTTGTGTTGAAACTGTAAAGAGGGTAGAAGGAGGCGGCTACTGCCGTATAGCCCGCCACGTATGTTTGCCAGCCGCCGGTGGTGTCTTCCTTTGCGCCGCCAGCGCATGTGCCGGAACCGTAATAGTAAATAGCGCTGTATTTGCCTTCCTGTGCTTGAGCGTCGGGTGCCCATCCCAAGGTGTCGTAAAGATAGGTGAAATCCGTATCGTATTTCTTCAGGATGCTATCGATGGTCACGTCGGTGATTCTGGAATCACGATCTTTGCCCCAGTAGATTGCCCACCATTTACCAGCTTTTTTCCCGGTAACACCAGAGCAATTGTTGTTGAACTCAGTAGGCGGTGCAATTTCACCAAGGTTGGATTTTGTGTCGTAATCCAAATCCGAACGATATGTCGGCCATGTGTATGCGTCGCCATTTGCGGCGAAAGAGGCGGTGCTTGCCACAAGCATTGCACCCAGTACTATTTTTTTCATAATCCAAATCCCATACTTAGGGAACCGCAAAAGCGGCTCACTCCCATATTAAAGATATTATGCCTGCATTATTTATGCAATAATTTGGATTATTCCAGTGTGTTAAAGTGTGTTTGAAATGTGTTAAGAATCCATTCCTTGCTGCGAGCCACACTTTCTATACGCACTTCATCGATGAGACCATTCCAGGTTTCTGTACTGATTTCGTTACCACCAACACGGAATGGAACAGCCTGATTTAGGGTATTGGGAACGAATGTATTGGTTTTGCCAACTTGTTCCCCGTTAACGAACATGGAAACCTGATGATCCTTGGAAACCAGCGTCAGGAATGTCCATTTACCCACAGGTACAATGGAAGAATCTCCAAAGGAGATTTCTTCAGGGCTTACAGGGGCGCTTTTCATGACGGAGAATTTGCCTTCAGTATTTTCAAAGTGCCATTGGAATTTTGACGTGCTGTCGCTCCAGTAACTGCGCTGCGCTACAAGAATCTGGTGGTTGCCATTGGGTCCATCCCACTTTGTCCAGAGGGAAATGGTGAAGTCACCATCGGTAGGGTCCAGGGAGTCAATTTCAATAAACTGTCCCGGCTCCAGCTGGATGGCCTTTTCAGAAATTCCATCCACATAATTGACGCTTGTCGCCAAGGTGGAATCGTTATCGAAAACGGTTTCGGCCCCTTCCATAGGGAGGTACTTTTCTGTCAATGGAGGGAGGGCGATTGTGTCAGATGTTCCTGCGGTAGACACGGGGAATACTGCCACGGGGGCTTTATTCTCCACATATTGCAAGAGGATTTCTCCTACAGGCGCGTTGTTGATGGAGAACGTTCCATCTTCGGAAATTTCAGCCTTGATGGAGGTTCCCTTGATTCGGACGAATCCATCATTTGCGCCGTCAATGCGACCTGTCAGCATTTTTCTTTCAGAAATCTGCAGATCGTTATTTTCAAGACCTGCGGCATTTATCAAGGCGCAAAGAGCGTTATATTCTGCATAGAGAATAACGGTGTCTGCGTCGGTATTTCGGTCAAAAATCAGCTCGTAATTTCCAGTACTGTCAGAAGTTGTTTCTACGGAGTCTTCAACGGAAATGGAATTGTCGATATAGGCCACCACTCTGGCAGAAGCAACTCCCTTGCCGTTTGCGTCCAGGATCTTTCCCGTATAGGCCATGGAATGGTCAATGTCAGTTATACCGCCGGCCACATCGTTCTTTTTATCGGAGCAGGCACAAACGAGAATGGAGACGGATAGGGAAATCGCAATTCCGAATGTTGAGTAGAATTTTCTCATTTTTCCCCCGAAATCTTTGTGCTCATGGGGAATGTCATGAACATCATCTCGTAAACCCGTTCAACGTTCTCGTCATTGGCAATCTTGGCCATGATTTTCTTTCGGGCGTCCCTCATGACTTCAACCACATAGTTGAAGGAACTTTCGCTCATGGCAAGCGTTGTAAATGCGGCGTATTGCTCATCTCGGGGAATGCATTCCACCGCACGCAAGGCATGCTGGATATAATCCCGACGGATTTGCTTCAGCGCAATGGGCGATACATCGGATGCGTCTACCATCAGGGAGGTTTCCTCGTAATGGTCGCCAATTTTCTGGATGAGTCCAAGCTCGGTCAGGTTCTTTACGGCGTCGCGGGCTTCGCTGGCTGTTATAGGCGGCACCACCATTTTGGCTAGGGCCTTGTAATCGCCATTCCATTTTGAACTTACAGCAAGTTCACGAATAATGGGGTTGTACCATTTGGAAAAATAGGACTGTTCCCGATTTGTCAGGTGCTTAAATTCTGCCTGTCGCCTGATTTGAACGATTTGATCCCAGGCGGCGTCCCTCTTGTTGATTTGTTCCGCCTGATTAAATTCCACAAGGGTCAGAAAGTAAGCTTCACGAAGGGCGGTGAGGCCAATGGCAGCTGCAATCTTTTCTGCAGATTTTTGGGTCAGCTTGAATCTGCCGCGAATGACATTCAAGCAATAGGAAGATGTCTTGAAACCCGCTTTTGCTGCAAAGAAACGATGAGAAAATGCCGCACTTAAAATCTTCTGTTCTTCGAAGTAATCCTGAAGAAATTTGCGGTAATCATCGTATTCAAGAAGATGCTCAACTACTTTACTTGCTGCCATAATCCAATCCCATAACAAATGGTAAAATACCTTATTTGCGTTGATTTTGAAAAAATTTTTGTTATGAGAGTGGAATTCTGTAGAGAAAACCTCATCGTCTGGAATTTTGCTCCAAAACTTTTCGATTTCTTCGCTGGAGCCTAAAGGTGCACCAATATCTTAATTCTCAATATAGACGTAAGATTGCGGCGCAAATTTTATGTTGTAATCCTGCAATGTTTTCGCCTTCTTGAATCGCTTAACGCTTCCGACCTGAATAGCAAAGTCAAAAATCTTATTTGCGAATTCGGGCTTAATCAACAACAAAACGTCCATCAGTCTTTGTACCCTTTACCAAACCATCAAAGGCGAAAATAGTGATGGAACACATTTAAACCTTCAATTGAGTATTCAAAAACTTAATGAACTTGTTGAAGAAAATAAAAAAATTGGCGAAATTTGATAAAATTTATTGAATCTCGCAATTGTAAGACTTGTTTTAGTGCAATTGTTTGCTAATCTTTTTGCAAAAAATGGCCGTAGAGGGGCTGGTTCACGAAGGCGACCCCAACGCAGGCAGCTACCGCGACGTTTCCATTTCCATTGCGGGGTCGAATCATGAGCCTCCCGATGCCGACGATGTTCCGGCGCTGATGCGCGAACTTGTAAAGTTCATCAATAGGGATTGCGAACAGCAATATGATCTGCTGAAGGTTTCCGTAGCCCATCATCAGTTTGTCTGGATTCATCCGTTCCGCAACGGCAACGGAAGAACGGCAAGGCTCTTGACCTACGCCATGATTGTGCGACTTTTCGATGTTCACCAGTCTAGGCTGTTTAACCCTACGGCGGTGTTCTGCTCCAAGTACTACGAAATGTTGAAGGTTGCTGACTCCAAGAACAACGAGGCGCAGGTACAGTGGTGCCAGTTTGTGCTGCAGGGGCTGCTAGACGAATTGCAAAAAACCGAAAAACTGACAGACGTAAACTACGTTAGGCAAAATATTCTGGAGCCTGTTCTTCGGGATGCGTCGCGCAAGGGAATCATCGACAAGGATACGCTTTTAGCGCTGCAAGTTGCTCTCGAAAAACCAATCTTCCAGGCTTCAGACTTGGCTTGCGTGTGGGCAAATACTTTTGCGAGGTCCAGAAACATCCGCGCCATGCTGGATGCTGGCCTTATAGCCCCCGTATCCGAGGGTGCCCGAAAATACTACCTGAAATTCGCAGGAAGCCCGCTGATGGTGAGCCTGATCTATACGCTGTATCAGCAAGGGTTCCTGCCAGAATCCATGATGAAGAACTAGATAAAAGAGGGGAAATGTAACCATGCGGAAGCCTGAAGAAAGTTTGCTCTGTAGTTTGTAAAATTTTCGCAAGCACCTTGCCAACTTTCTAAAAATCACCTACATTACTGCCCGACGCGCTTCTCTATCGAATGGAGAAGTGCGTCTTTTTGTTATATGGCTTTGCGGATTCTGCTTGCCGTATTCAAAGACGCCTCTGGTAACAAGAAATGAACGAAGGAGGCTGTATGGCTAAAAAAGAAATTGAACCCCTCAACAAAATTTTTGTAACTGATATTCGCGGAATTATTGAACAGTCCCGTCGGAATGCGGTGCGTAGCGTTGATTTTTGCCGAGTGCAGATGTACTGGAATATCGGGCGTCGTATTCAGGTAGAAGAGCAGAAAGGTAAAAAACGGGCTGATTACGGCTCGTTCCTCCTGAAAAATCTTTCCAAGGAACTGGAACCGGAGTACGGAAGCGGTTTTTCTTATCGACAACTGGCGTTTTGCCGTAAATTTTACACGCTTTACCCAATTGTGAACGCAGTGCGTTCACAATTGAATTGGACTCAATATAGGGACTTGATTGCTATTGACGATCCCGACAAGCGTGAATATTACGAATTGGAAACAGTGAATAACGCATGGACTAGTCGCGAACTTGAACGTCAAATTCATTCCCAGCTTTATGAGCGCCTTCTTATGAGCTCCGACAAGGAAAAGGTTCTGGCGGTAGCCCGCAAGCAAAGGATTCCCGAGACTCCCCAGGAGGTCATTAAGGACCCGATGGTCTTGGAATTCTTGGGCTTGGAACGTAATCCCGAATATTACGAACGCGATCTTGAAACCGCGATTATCAATCATTTGCAGCGCTTTTTGCTGGAGCTTGGCAACGGCTTTGCCTTTATCGCAAGGCAAAGAAGGATTCTTCTTGAAGACGACGAGTTCTTTGTAGACTTGGTTCTTTATAATCGTTTGTTGCGCTGCTTTGTGGTTGTTGAAATCAAGACCGAAAAAGTGACGCACCAGGATTTGGGACAGTTGCAGATGTACGTGAATTATTTTGACCGTGTGGAAAAATTGCCCGACGAACGCAAGACTATCGGCATTCTTCTTTGTGCCGAAAAGAACGATACCGTCGTAAAGATGACGCTCCCCGAAGACAACGAGACAATCCTTGCCAGCGAATTCAAACTTTACATGCCGAGTAAGGAGCGGTTGATTGCGGAGGTAAAGCAGGTTCGTGAAGAATTCGAACGGAAACAGGAACTGTGAACAGAGAAATAATTTGCAAAAAAATGGCCTAGTACGCTTAAAAATCTCGCTTCGTTTTTTCAAAAAATACCTATATTCCTCTATACATAGCTCCTTCTGCGACCAATGGCCCTCGAGCCTGCGGTGCGTGGGTTGAGCGCCCGTTTTATTGAGTTATTTGCTCTAGTCTCCATTCCTGAATCGCCAAATTTCAAAAGTAGTGAGAATAGGGTAAACTGCTCACGTCCCAATTGGGGCGTGGGTCGTTTGCTGTTATTGACTACGAAGGCTTTGGCGAGCCCAGGAATGCGGTAATAGCTTCAGCGACTCCACGCCTTTTTTTGTTAGCTGAATTCTTTGACTTCTTCAAATCTCCGTAAACGGGGTGATGCGGAGTCAAATGAAGAAGCTTATTGATATAAATAACTATCCCGTTTCTGTCGTGCTAAAGTCCCTTGTCAAAGATAAGACAACGGGAAGAAATATCGTATTCGCTTCAACAATCACCACTAAAAGTGGATTTGTTTATGGGAGTGCGGAACAGATTACCGAAGCTATGCTAAGGTTCTTAGGATCAGATCTAATTCAACCCAGAGTTGCAAAATCTCTAGAAACGCAAGCCGAAAGAACTCGCGCAAAAGCGGAAGTGTTCACTCCGTCCTGGATTTGCAATAAGATGAACAACCATTGTGATGCAGAGTGGTTTGGTCGTGAGAATGTGTTCAATGTAGAAGATGGCCAATCTTGGAAGCCCACAACGACAAAAGTGAAATTTGCAAATGAAGGCGACTGGCAAAAGTATGTGGACTCTAAACGCATTGAAATCACCTGCGGAGAAGCTCCCTACATTGCGTCCCGTTACGACACCACTACTGCAGAAATTATCCCCATAAATAAGCGTATAGGAATTCTCGATCGCAAATTGCGAGTCGTCAACGAAAATACGGACAATGAAGAAGATTGGCTCAAATGGACTTATAGGGCATTCCAGAGCGTTTATGGATACGAATATCAAGGCGACAACTTGCTTATAGCACGCATTAACCTACTGGTGACCTTTGTGGACTATATGAAAAATCGATGGAATCGTGAACCGACGGATGCTGAACTTAGAAAAGTCGCCAATATCATCGTCTGGAATTTTTGGCAGATGGATGGCATCACAGGAACAGTCCCTTTTGGGAACAGTTTTAAAGAAGAAGAGCAGACTGGCATATTTGACTTTGCTGTTAGCGAAAAAGAACAACAGTCCGAAGAAATAGAATGCAGAATTTTTGATTGGACAAGGCAGAAATCTTTGACCTATAGAAGCATAAAGGGAGGTCGTAAAAATGAAGTTTGATTTTGCAATTGGAAATCCTCCGTACCAACAGGAGTCTCGTGGAGCAAATGCTAACGATACCCCGGTCTATCAGTTTTTTATGAAGCTGCTTATCAAATAGCAAATAAGGTTGAATTGATTACTCCGGCAAGGTTTTTGTTTAATGCAGGTGGTACTCCCAAAGAGTGGAATGAAAAAATGTTGAAGGATAAGCATGTAAAAGTCCTTGAGTACACTCAAAAGAGTTCTGATGTATTTGCTAACACGGATATAAAAGGTGGTGTCGCAATAACCTATAGAGATGTTTTTCAAGATTTTGGTGCAATAGAAACATACTCCCCGTATAATGAACTTAATTCAATAAAAACAAAAGTTGCGGAACAAGGTGAATTAAGCCTTATGTCCGTTGTGACGAATAGAGGGTTGTATAAGTGGTCTAATTTAGCGTATGTTGAACTTCCTGAAGAAATGAAATTAACCGCAGATAGTCGTGTTGCTCCGAGTTCTTTTGAACGCATGTCTACCATTCTTTTAAAAACAAAACCTGAAGATGGCAACGAATATATTCAAATATATGGTAATGTTAAGGCCGAAAGGATGTTTAAGTGGGTACGGAAAAGTTATATAACTGAAGTAAGTAATCTTTTCAAATTTAAAGTTCTTGTACCTAAGGCGAATGGCTCTGGGGCTTTGGGTGAAACTCTAAGTAATCCTGTTGTATGTGGTCCGCAAATAGGCTTTACAGAAACATATATATCCATTGGAGAGACTGATTCTGAAAATGAAGCTTTGGCGGTTTTGAAGTATATAAAGACAAAGTTTGCTCGTGTAATGTTGGGAATATTGAAAGTTACACAAAACAACGCAAAACCTGTTTGGAAATATGTCCCTCTCCAAGACTTCTCTTCTAATTCCGACATTGACTGGTCAAAATCTGTTGCAGACATCGATCAGCAACTTTACGACAAGTACGAATTATCTCCTGAAGAAAGAACCTTTATTGAAACCCATGTAAAGGAGATGGAATAATATGGCTATGCAAAATCCGAACATTAAGACAACAAAACCTGTTGTTCCGATGATTTACGCCTATACCACTCCGGGTATTTCCTATCATGATGGCTACATCAAGATTGGCTATACAGAACAAACAGTTGAAGAGCGCATCTATCAGCAAACACATACTGCAGGAGTCAAAGCCCAGGTGGAGTGGCAAGGTAACGCCATTTTTGACGATGGTTCTGGAGTGATTTTTAATGACAAACTGTTTCACGCCTACTTGCGCAAAAAAGATGTTAAACAGCCCATGGACTTGGGGAATGAATACTTTAGCAAAGATGACAGAAACGAATGGTTTTTCATTTCACCCAATGATTCCCGCTCAATGTTCTACGAATTTCGTTCAAGTCGAGGTATCGTAGATTTAACGGAAGATATTGTTCCCTACAATCTTCGTGCAGAGCAGGAGTCTGCTGTTTCTATGGCCTTGGCTTACAGGAATGCTCATAACAAGGCGGAATTCCTTTGGAATGCGAAGCCGCGATTCGGCAAGACTCTCGCTGTATATGATTTGATGAAGCGTATGGGCGCGATGAATGTCCTTATCGTAACGAATAGACCTGCAATTGCAAATAGCTGGTATGCAGATTATGCAAAGTTTATTGGACGCCAATCCGGTTATTTCTTTGTAAGTGATGTGGACGGAATCAAGAATAAAAACCTGGTGATTCCTTACAAGGAATACGCTCTTGATAAAAAATCCCGTGTACTTAAGAATAAAAAGGCGATGGGGCTTATTTATTTTGCCTCTTTGCAAGATTTGAAAGGCTCAATCTACTTCGGTGGTAAATTCAACAAACTAGAAGAACTCAAGAAGACTTCCTGGGACTTACTTGTAATAGATGAAGCTCACGAAGGCGTTGACACATACAAAACTGATGTGGCATTTGATCAAATAAAACGTGATTTTACACTTCATCTTTCTGGTACTCCCTTTAAAGCTCTAGCAAATAACAAGTTTGCCGATGATGCAATCTTCAACTATACTTATGCTGATGAGCAGAAAAGTAAACATGGCTGGGATGATGCTTCTGAAACGGAAAATCCCTATGCAACGCTTCCGACCTTAAATCTTTACACTTACCAAATGTCCGAAATTGTTCGTGATGAACTTTCTCAGGGAATAGAGATAAATGGTGAAACGGAAGAATACGCCTTTGATCTTAATGAATTTTTCAAGGTTGAAAATGGAAAATTCGTTCATAATTCGTCGGTTGATAAGTTTTTAGACGCTCTTACCAAGCAAACCAAATTTCCGTTTTCTACAGAAGAATTGCGCAATGAACTTAAGCATACTTTCTGGCTTTTGGATAGAGTGGAAAGCGCAAAACTCATGGCTAAAAAACTTCATGAACATCCTGTATTCAAGGATTATGAAATTGTCCTTGCAGCTGGTGATGGACGTGTTGACGATGCCGAAGAAAATAAGAAATCTTTCGATAAGGTCAAGAAGGCGATTGCTGAACATGAAAAGACTATCACTTTGTCTGTTGGTCAGTTGACTACTGGCATTACCATTCCTGAGTGGACAGCAGTGCTAATGCTTAGTAATGTGAAATCTCCGTCTCTTTACATGCAGGCCGCGTTTAGAGCTCAAAATCCTTGTCTTTTCCATGTAGGCTCCGAATACAAGCGTAAAGAAAATGCCTATGTATTTGACTTCGATCCTGCACGAACTCTGATTATTTTCGAAGAATTTGCAAACGATCTTTCTCCGAACACTTCTTCGGGAAAGGGCGATATTGAATCAAGAAAGAATAATGTTCGGGAACTGCTGAATTTCTTCCCGGTTATTGGAGAAGATGAAAATGGAGAACTGATTGAACTGGATGCAGAAAAAGTTCTTACCATTCCTCGTAAGATTAAGTCTGTTGAAGTTGTTCGTCGTGGATTCATGAGCAATTTCTTGTTCCAAAACATCGGCAATATTTTTTCCGCACCAAAGGAAGTTGTTGATTTAATCAATCAGTTTGAAGCGGTTGAAGAACCAAAGTCAAAAACACCCGTTGTATTGTCTAATGAGGTCAAGAAGGATTTGTCCTTAGATGAAAATGGTGAAGTCAACTTGACTGATGATTATGTTATTGGAGTGGCTTCGGATATTTTTGGTCCAAAACTTTACGATGTTAAAAAACAGGTCGAGGACACAATCACAGAAGTCAAGGAATCTGAAAAACCTGATTCATTAAATGACAAACTGAAGGAATTGGTTAAGAATACTGTTGTGCAAAATGTGGTTCAAACGGCTAAAGGAAGCTATGGCGATACGGATATGCCGAAATCAGTCGCTCGACAGGTGGAAAGTACTCTTAATTCAAAAGTAGATACCATTATTGACAAAACTGTTGGACAATTTAAAATAGAATCAAATGTTATTGAGCAAGAACGCGTTGTTGCTATGCAACAGCGTAACGTGACGGGAAAAACAACAGCTGAAATTGAAACTGAATTCAAGAAAAAGCAAGAAGATGCTTTTGCCAAGTTCAAAAATGAAATGGATTCAGCAATCAATGAATTTACTCAGGATTCCATTAAAGAAACTGTCAAGACTGTGGAAACCAAAATCAAGGAGCGCGAACGAGACTCTATTCAAGATGGTGTTAGAGACCATTTAAGAGGATTCTCCCGTACGATTCCTTCGTTCCTTATGGCCTATGGTGATGAAACCGTCACTTTGGCGACTTTTGATCAAAATATTCCTGATAATGTCTTTACTGAGGTTACTAGCATAACCTTAGAACAGTTTCGATTCTTGAGAGATGGGGGAGCGTATATAGACTCTGAAACTGGAGAAGAAAAAGAATTTAAGGGACAGCTCTTTGACTCCGTGGTCTTTAATGATTCTGTGAAGGAATTTCTTGCTTTAAAGAAAAAACTTGCAGACTACTTTGACGAAAAGAGTGTTGAAGATATTTTCGATTATATTCCGCCTCAGAAGACCAATCAAATTTTCACACCCAAAGATGTTGTTAAAAGAATGGTTGATATGCTGGAGGAGGAAAATCCAGGTTGCTTTGACGATCAGAACAAAACTTTTGTCGATCTCTACATGAAATCTGGACTTTACATTACTGAAATTGTCAAAAGGCTGTACCAGAGTCAGAAAATGAAGATGCTGTTCCCAGATGACAAGGAACGTCTAAGGCATATATTTGAAAAGCAAGTCTATGGTTTAGCTCCCACAGAAATCATCTATAAAATCGCAACTAGCTTCATTTTGGGTTTTGCAGATAATACAGATGATTTGAAGCATAATTTCAGACAACTTGATGCGTTACCTTTTGCAAAGGAAGGAACCTTGCAAAAAAAATTGGATGAAGTATTTTCTTGAGTGAGCTAATGGTTTATCTGCACAAGTCTTTGAAAAACTGAAAATCAAGAAACCATTGGCGGGTTAAACCACGTGGTGGCTAAGCTTCCTTTTATTGACAAGGAACTGGTGGAAGGAATTTTTTGCAAAGAAAAAAATTACGCGTTCCGCCTTGAATGAGTAACGCAGTTTCTGCCAATAATGGTGAAAAGAATGAAACTGTTTGGTTGACTCAAGCTCAAATGGCAGACTTGTTCGTGACTGATAGAACATCCATATTGCGTCATATTCGAAATATTTACCAAACCGAGGAACTTGACGAACCTTCAACCTGTGCAAAAATTGCACAAGTTCGCATCGAAGGAACTCAATAAACTTGTTTTCGCTACACTTGTCTATCTCACCTGCACTTGCATGCTTCTATTGACCCGGGAACCATTATTGGAAAGGCCGCGGATATTCACTAGGTAGGAGCCTCTGCTATAGTCATTCAGGTTCACAATGGCGGAGCCGTTTACAGAAACGATGGACTTGGAAGTCATTAGGTGCTTTCCGCTTAAATCCGTCACGCTGATTGCAACGTTGCGGGGCAATCCGTAAAGATGGACGATGTTGTTCTGGACGACAACATTGAATGCTTTTTGTTTCAATGCGGCAACGGATGTGACATCGCCATCGTCATCGGGTTCTTCTCCTACCACGGTAATGATTCCACTCTTGACATAGGCTTCTCCTACGCCACCAATAGAAGTGACTAAGAATGCGTACTCACCAGGCTCGTCATTTACTGTGCCGCTAATCGAAACTTTCTTGTTTATGTTGTCTGTGTCAACAAGTAATCCTTCGGGAAGTCCAGTCACTTCAACGGTTTTCGCATTTTCCCAGGTGTAGCAAAAGTCGACAATGGCGGCACCTTTTTCTACAGTTTGCTTGGAACTTCCTGCGCCACACTTAGCAATGGTGGCTACGCCGGGTTCCGGATCCTGTGCGGATACTGCAGCCAATTTCTGGGTAACGCCGATCTTGCGGGAATAGGTATCGCCGGCATTGTCCTTCAGGGTAAAGGTAATGTAGCCAACGCCAGCAAAAGTGTCGGACAGTTTCACTGTCATCTTGGAGCCGCTTACTGTTCTTTGACAAGACCGGCGCAAAGTCTGACAACGACAAGATTACCCTTGTAGATGCAAGTAAGCTTGGCCAGGAATACAAGGATGCCAACGGCCTTAAGAAAGTCCGCCTGGAAGATGACGAAATCGAAAAGATTGTTAATACCTTCCGCAACGCCGAGGCCGTCGAAGACTTTAGCGTGGTAGTCAGTTACAGCGAAGTCAAGGAAAAGGGCTACAGCCTAAGCGCAGGCCAGTATTTCGACATCAAGATTGACTACGTGGATATTTCCGAAGAGGAATTCAACGCCCAGATGGCAGCCGACACCGCCGAACTCCAGAAAATGTTCGAAGAAAGCCACAAGCTGGAAGAGGAAATCAACAAGCAACTGGTCAGCCTGAAATTCGGGGGGTAGTAAAATGGAAACGAGGGAGGCCTTGACATTTGGTTTGTGTAATTGTATATTATGTGCAAGAAAACCTTGCACGCCTCTTCACAATGCGCACCCAGCGAGGTTCTTTTTTTATTTAGGGGGAATTTGATGTCTCTTAGAATCTATAGTAAACCTCCCCAGACTTTGGATCAGCAGGCCCAATTACTGATTAGCCGAGGGCTTAAAGATGTTTCTAAGGATGAACTCGTAGAAGTCCTTTCAAGGATTAGCTATTACCGTTTACGAGGATATACTTATCCGTATCAGGATAACACCTCGTCTAATTCGGAATTTCTTCCCACGGCAAGTTGGATCAACATCAAGAATGACTACCTGTTTGACTCCGCTCTTCGAAATCTTATCGTAGAAGCGCTCGGCTTTATTGAAATTGCTGTGCGCTGTCAGATGGAATACCAACTCTCCATTGCTCATGGTCCACGTTGGTACGAAGATGTATCGCTGTGTCATAATCAGAAAATTTTCAATGATAACCTGGTAGAACTTCAAAAACATTGGAGCCGTTCTCGTGAAGTTTTCAAAACGCATTACGAAAGCGAGTATGACACCTCAATTGCTCCTCCGGCGTGGATGATCTTCGAAACGACAACATTTGGTACACTTTCCAAGACCTTCTCTAACCTGAAATCTAATCTCAATGCCAAAACAGAAGTTGCGAAGTATTTCGGTTTCAATAAGGCCTCAACGAAAGTTCTAGTAAGCTGGTTCCAGCATTTAAACCTGGTTAGGAACATTTGCGCCCATTACTCTAGGCTTTTTACAAGAAGCTTTATCGTGCGCCCCATGATTCCCACAAACAAGCCAGCCAAATGGGTGGATTCGATTCCAAGTCAGGATAGAATCTATTTCTCCATTTGCATTATTACAACATTGCTGGATGTGTGTGCCCCGAATTATGATTTTAGAGGAAAGCTAAAGCAAGTGGTGAAGATGGTCCGCCCGGAACAACTGCCGTCATTGGGATTCCCTGAAAATTGGGGAGAACAAGATTTATTTGCGTAAAAGAAAATCGGAGCCCTGCTTAGAGTCAATTTTTATAGGGTCAAGAAAGTTGATAGTTTAAGTGATAGAATAAACGATAGTATAAATGATAGTTTAAACGGCGATAAAACGGCAATAAAATGGCGATAAATTTTGAAAACGGCGATAAAGCGACGAAATGGTGCGAGGCAGAGTCATTCTGAGCGGAACGAAGTGTAGTGAAGAATCTAGGATTAGTAAAATGGAAATTGCAAGTTTAGTAGTAGGTCTCATTTCTCTTATTTTGGCTATTTATTCTATTAGGGTATCCAAGCTCAATGCCAAAAAGCAACAGGAGTTCGAAGAACAAATGGAACAAAAGCGAAAGCAAGAGAGAATTCTTGAAGAACGCCAGGAGCAACTGGATTGGAAAGAGGCTGAGCGAAGGGCTCATAATAATCCATTTCCGATTACTGAGGGAAGTTTCGAAAAACGAGTAGAAAACGCCTATAAGGAAGTTCGTTCGGAAAGAATTTTGGGAAGAAAGTGATTCCCCTCCCTGTCATTCTGAACGGAACGAAGTGTAGTGAAGAATCTAGAACACGGATTAAACATGGAAATGACGAAATACAGACTCGGTGATATTGCAAAAATATTTGATGGACCTCATGCAACTCCTAGGAAAACAGAGTCTGGCCCAATTTACTTAGGGGTTGACGCCATTACGGAAGATTGCAAAATCAATCCAAGTGAATTCGCATATTTGTCCGAGAACGATTATAAGATATGGACGAAGAGGGTTGTGCCTCAACATAAAGATATCGTCTTTTCTTACGAGGCAACTTTGGGAAGATATGCCATTATTCCTGAAGATTTCTATGGATGCCTAGGTCGTAGGCTAGGCTTAGTCCGAATTATTGATGATAGGGTTGATTATAAATGGCTTTACTATTTTTTTCAATCGCCTCAGTGGACTAATTTTATAAAAAGTCATACAATTAAAGGGAGTACCGTTAATAGAATTTCTGTTGACGAAATGCCTAGTTATGAAATTCCTTGTGTGGCTATGTCTGAACAAAAGAAAATCGCTGCAGCCCTCTCCGCACTTGACGACAAAATCGCCCTGAACAAAAAGATGAACCAGAAACTCGAAGCCATGGCAAAACGCCTATACGACTACTGGTTCGTACAATTCGACTTCCCCGACGAAAACGGCCGCCCCTACAAAACCTCCGGCGGCCCCATGACCCACAACCCCACCCTCAACCGCGAAATCCCCGAAGGTTGGATAGTTGTTGACATAAATAATCTTTGTGATGTTGTCGATTGTCTCCATAGTAAGAAGCCCGATTATTGCTTTGAAAATGAAGATTCGTACTTACTTGCATTGGAAAATATTACCAAGGAAGGATATATAGATCTTTCTGAGAAGTATTATATTTCAAATCAAGATTTTAAAGAATGGACAAGTCGCATTTGCGTTAAAGAAAATGATTTCTTATTTACCAATGCAGGGCGCGCTGGAGATATGGGCATGGTCCCCGAAGGCGTGTCGTGCGCAATAGGTAGAAATATTACAGCAGTTCGCCCCAAAAATGTAAATCCATGGTATTTAAGATGTTTCTTCAAAAGCCTGTATATGCAAGAACAAATTTTGAATAATCTTGATCAGGGTTCGTTCTTTATGAGTTTTAACGTTCGCTCTATAAAAAAGCTTCAGGTCCTAATTCCGTCAAAAAAATGATGGACAAATTTACTGCAGCTATTGAACCTCAACTTAAACAAATTGAAAAAAATAACAGCGAGAATTCTCGCCTTACCACCCTCCGCGGCAAACTCCTCCCGCTCCTAATGAACGGCCAAGTTACAGTTGCATAGTTTATTCTATGAGATTATAGACAAGGACCTTCCCATGAAATCTGTTTATCCTATCGCAGTATATTTTGATCTTGAGAATATCGACTCCAAGCTTAATCTGAGAACTTGATTCTTTCGCAGGAAACTTTTGAAAGCCTATATAAAAAATCTCCTGATGTGAGCCATTATGTGTTCATAATTTCTGATACTGACCTGCCGTTGTCATGCACAAATTGCACAAGTATGGCAAAAAGGTGATAATTTATTTTTTGAATGTTTGTTGCGAAGACAGGATAAAAACTCAGTATGTGCAAAATTTGCACATACTGCTTCAGATGACGGAAATTTTATGATTAATTTACCCCGCAACATTTCTTATATTTTTTTCCTGAGCCACAGGGGCATGGATCATTTCGTCCTATTTTTTTAGGAAAAAAAGGAAATTCATATGAAGAAAAACGTTGTAGCTTACGTTTCTTATAATCTTCATTTTCTTCATACTCATTGACATATTGTTTGGCGAGATTCCACATTTCAGGATCATTATTTTGCAAATCAACAGGAATGTAAATTAAATCTTCGCAGCCTTGTTTGTCAAAGGGAGGGTTTGTTGCCAAGCCGATAACTGGTTTATTGTCTTGATGTGTATATCGTTCTATTAAACATATTCGCATCAATGCTTCTATTCGTCTTCCTTGATATTCTTCGAAGGACTCATCTTTTTTTATTGAAGGAGATGTAAAAACGAAATGGATTTTTTGAAAGACTTCAGAGGGCATTCTTCTTGTGTAATCGAATCTTTTTTGGTGCCAATAATCAACAATTACTTGTGACATGCATCTTCTGCTAAGCCGACATTCCCCTGCTAAAGCTCTCAATGCTAATTCAGAGTTGTTCAGTCCTTCGGGTGAACTATCTACTAATGATTTGTTGCGTATGCAGTGGGAAAATTTGTTTATTATTGTATCAATCATATTGTATTGATCATCTAACTTTTTGCCTTGCACATATCCGTAGTCATTATATAGAGATTGCCACTCTTTAGAAGGAACATTAACTTGATTTTTTTTGATTGTATATAGATGCTCTTGAGTTTTTTCGTTGAAATTTTTAAAGAAATTCGCAAGAAGGTCTAATTCGGAGTCTGCTCTAATTTGAATCCCTTTGTTTATAATATTTTCCTTGTATTCTAGATATTTTGTAAAATCATCTATTGTGTCTAATTTATCTAGTATAGCTTCAAAAGAAAATTCATCAAATATGTGAACATACTTTCCTTCTTCTCCCATTTTACCCAGCCAGAATGGTTTGGATGTTGGAGGGTTTATACTTGTATCAAAACCAATGAAAGGAATACCTGAACGATATTTTGAACAAATATCGGCATTTGAGTGACAAACGGCAATTCGAATAATTTTTGTTTTTTCTGTGATTTTAAATGATACTGGCTCGCTACAAGCCTTATCTTTGAAAACTCTTTCTGGGTAATTTTTTAGCCACCGTTCTGCTCCCATAAGTTGTTTTATTGAGCCTGTAATACTTCTGTTAACCCATCGTCGCCATATAATTGAAATATCTTCCGCCTCTGGAAACTTGCAGTCTTTGTCCGAAAAAAGAATTATGTAGTCTCCAAAGATTACAAGTAGGTCAACAATTTCTTTACCATCAGAAACGGAACATCCTCTTTTATCTTGATCACGAAAAACATTTGGATGCGTCCATAAGGGCAAAAAGGACTTTTTTGCCAGTGCTATAAGTTTTCGTTCGGATTCATTGAAGCCTTCTTTATCTTCCATGAACATTTACTCCCACACGATATCTTCTTCAGCTTTGTTGCGGACTTCAACAAGATTTTCAATATTTACGTGATTCACAAGCCAACCGCGCATTAAACACCGTTGTTTGAATTCGTCAAGTCGGTTTTGACCATAAATTTCTTTTAAAGTGACTACTATACCGAAATGCAAATTTGCACCATCTTGTGGATTTAGCCTATTTTTTGTCTTCAAGCTGACGCCCCATAAGCCGTCATCACCGTATGCATCGTGCGGCCGGAGAGAACCAAAGCCTTTTTCCGCAACATATTTGACATTATCCCACTTACGATAATCCGCACGCACGCTTTCTTCTGAAAGATCTTTGTATATAGCAGGATCATCAACATCTTGGGCATTGCCATTGATGGATTTGATGTTTTTTTCCTTCATTCTCCCAAATTGCATGCTGATTTCCGTATTTGTATAATCAACTCCTTGGTTTCTATCACATTTAGGGAAATAGCATAAAGTTGCTCTAGCAGCAAAAGGATGCATTGAATTTGCTACAGGAACAGGAATGTTGTAATTGTATGTGTCGAATTTTTCAGAAACGCCCATCAAAATAAATCGAATCTCATCATCTTTACTTTGAACAATGTCATTGATTTTAATTGGTATAATTCCGAAACCAATTTCCTCGGAGGGATTTTCCTTTTTCATCCAGCCTGCCGCAGAGTCTATCAATAAGGCCTTGGCTACTTCTCTTTTTAATCCAAGTATATGGATGAGATAAGCAAGTTTACGAGAAATCCATGGCGCGGCAAATGATGTTCCATAAACGCCATTTTCTCCTTCCGGTCCATAAGCGATAAGTCGTTGTTTGTAATCGCCTCCATAATAACTAAAATCCGGCTTGTTAAAGAAGGATAGTACAGGACCGCATCTTGTATAAGATGATGGTTTTTTATCTAAGTTTACGGAATTGACAACAATGGAATTTATTGAGTCTGCAGGAGCACCTATTCGTTTAGGCCCATTTTTATCAGAAGTTTGCTTATTAGTTCCTGCAATAACAAATGTCACGTCATATTCTGATTGTATTTTGTCAAGAACGGCGGCTTCTGGAGAGATATAGTCCTCCAATACCTCCTGAATCGTACCTAATGAAAGGTTCCATACTTTTATTTGTCTATTCTCGCTAACAATATCACGAATGGTTTTCAGAATGGTGAATGTACTTCCCTTATTTTCTCCCATTACGCCAAAATGTTTTACTCGAAAATGACCGCAACCGTCGTCTAGTTTGGGATTGAGAGACGGCCCATCAACGATTATGGATGAAACTTGTGTTCCATGTTCAAAATCCTTTCGCGATATAGGAATAACTGGTGAAAATCTATTTTCAAATTCAACCCAATTGGAAAAATAAACATTTGTGTCGAATAGGGTGTCTATAACACCAATGACAGGCTCGTTTTGAGGAAGTTTTATGGTTCTCTTTTTTTTCTCTTCTGTAATAAAATCGTTCTTGGTGAATTTCGCCAAGTCTGATACAGCCATCGCTATAAGATATGGTGCATTGTTATTTATTTTTTGAATATCACTTGGATTTAAAAGTAAAGTTGTTCCGTCAAGAATCTGATCTTCCGTTATGTTGATCTTTATTTTTTTCAGAAGATCAATAGTATCCTCGTTGGTTTGGTAAAGAGAGATGATTGTTCTGTCTTTTACATCAACAGGAACTCTTCTAATTGCAAATTTTTCAATATAGTAACAATCAACAATGCTAGAGACGAAACGAGATCTGGCAATGTCTTTAAAATTAATTTTTTGAGTGTTTATCTCCTCTACATGTTGCTTAAAGATTTCTCCATCGTATTGTTCAGAGACGATTTCTTCACATTTTTTGAGTGTATCGATAGCATGGTCAATTGAGTTTCTTGCAAAGCAATAAGTAATAATGTGTTTTTTGGGACTATTAGGGGAGAAGCGTGCACCGACAATACAATCGCTGCAATCTTTTTCAAAAAGACTTTGTACTCGATTACTTTTGGCTATAACTCTATCATAATGAACATCAATTAAAATATTTTGAATAAGAGTATTGTCCTTCCAAAAAGCCTTAACATCTTTCAATTGGAAAATCAAATCGTTAATATGTGATGCAAGGACTCCGTGCACAGCCGCTTTGCTTGGGAGTTGTCTGATAGGGGTTCCTTGTGGTCGAGATTTTTGTTCAAATCGGCCTTTCAAAAGGAGAACATCATTCATTATTTATCTCCTTGCAAAGCTCTGGCAACTTGACTTTTTGATACGCCAGAAAGTATCTCGATTTCACGGACAGTGAAGCCTTGTTCCTGTAATTGCTGCAGGTCGCTTGGAATATGACCGATGAATTTTTCGTACAGGCGTCTAAGATAATCGCACTCAACATTAGCATCGCTAAATGCGACCGCAGTTTTGATGATGTTTTTGAGTTCTCCTGGATTGGGCAGACATCCATTCTTGCCGATAATCTTGAAGAAAAGCCTTGTATTTCGTCCAGCAATTTTAAACTTGGTCAGGAAATTGTTCAGAATAGATTCCGCAATTTCTTGCAAATCGTCCTGGGAGTATCTATTGAAATCAACAATGGAATCGAAACGGCGGGAAAGCGCCTTGTCAAAATGCCTGAAAAGGTTCGTCGTGGCGATAATGGTAATCTGTTCGTTGAGGTTGTCAAATCCCTTGAGGATTGCCGACGTGGCACGGCCCATTTCGCGAAGGTCCTGGGAACTGGTTCTGTCAAGGGCTATGGCATCGATTTCGTCGAACAGAACAAGAATTTTTTCAGGGTGCACAAAATGATTCAGCTCGTCGAACAGTGCTGCGATGTTCTTTTGCGTTTGCCCGAGTTTGCTGTCGATGATGGTGTCGAAATCTACGCAGAACAGGTCGCGTTCCAAAATACGGGCAATTTGCCGTACGGATTCGGTCTTGCCTGTTCCAGGTGCGCCTTGGAATAGGAACTTGTTGATTCCCATGTTTCGCTGGATAGCGTTGATGATTCCAAGGATGTCTTTTTCTATTGGCGTTGGGAGCGGCAGCGAATCGCGCGAGGATGTCATTTTGTGGAAAAATGTCATCTGATCTTCGTGCATTTGCGGCACAAAGGCGTTTGCACTGGACATGAGAGCCATGATGTATTCCGAAAGCTGGAAATCGCCGTTTGCGTCGAAATCCCGGGCAATTTCGTATGCTTCCTCACGGAATGCGGGATCGTTTTTCTCGGCGTAATATCGAATTAGATTGATGACATTTTTCTTTTTCATGGACTTGACCTACCTTGTTGCCCAATATAAATAATTATGGGACAAAAGTCAAGCATTTTGGGACAGAATGTTTGCTGTTATTGCGTCTCGGGTTTTACAATGTACATCGCTACACTTGTCTATCTCACCTGCACTTGCATGCTTCTATTGACTCGGGAGCCATTGTTGGAAAGGCCGCGGATATTCACTAGGTAGGAGCCTCTGCTATAGTCATTCAGGTTCACAATGGCGGAGCCGTTTACGGAAACGATGGACTTGGAAGTCATTAGGTGTTTGCCGCTCAAATCCGTCACGCTGATAGAAACATTGCGGGGCAATCCGTAAAGATGGACGATGTTGTTCTGGACGGCGACATGGAATGCTTTTTGTTTCAATGCGGCAACGGATGTGACATCGCCATTGTCATCGGGTTCTTCTGTTTCGGTAATTACACCGGGTTCCGGATCCTGTGCGGATACTGCAGCCAATTTCTGGGTAACGCCGATCTTGCGGGAATAGGTATCGCCGGCATTGTCCTTCAGGGTAAAGGTGATGTAGCCAACGCCTGCAAAAGTGTCGTTCAATTTCACTGTCATCTTGGAGCCGCTTACAGTTGCTGTGACACCGCTTGGAATATTGCTCAA
This sequence comes from Fibrobacter sp. UWH1, assembly GCF_002210365.1. Lineage (NCBI taxonomy): Bacteria > Pseudomonadati > Fibrobacterota > Fibrobacteria > Fibrobacterales > Fibrobacteraceae > Fibrobacter > Fibrobacter sp. UWH1. The sequence continues at coordinate 71,087 of NZ_MWQG01000010.1, read as the reverse complement.
GGTATAAGTTCCGCCGTCATAGCCTTTGGTGTATTGGGACAAATCAATTGTCTGGGTTTCGCCTTTTTCGAAGGTGAAGTTTGCGCGGGCAAGCCATTCCAGGTAGCGTTCCAGTTCCGTCCAGCCATCGCCGAGACGATCCTTGTTGGCGTCGCTGAAGTCGCCCTTTGCCGAAGCGGCATTCAGACCGTACATATTTTCCCACCAGTCCGGAAGGCCGTCTGCATCGGAGTCGAAATCATCTGCCATGCTTACGCTAGGATAATTTTCCAGGCCGCCCACGTCGCTTTCGCGGTCGGGAATGCCGGGCTTCTTGCCGACGGAACCGGTGTACTTGTAAGTGCCGGTCTTGACTTCGTTAATCATGCGGGCGTCGTGATCGTCAATGACGGTGCGGTTCAGACCCACATCGCTTAGAACGTCCTTGTAGGCAGCCTTTGCTCTCTGAATGGTAGCATAAGATTCGAAGTATGGCTTGTTGACGAATACAGTCCAGTTCAGCACCTGCTTATCGTACTTCTGGTATTCGCGACCGCAGTTGTCGTTAGTGCCATCGCAGGTGAAGGAGCCGTTCGCCGCCTGCAGCACATTGTTATGGTAGTAGTATTCCTGGGTTCCGCCGCCGGTGCCTTCCAGCTGGGCGCGGAGTGTGTAGCCATGCAATGTGGTGGCTGCCCCTTCCTTATAGTAATTGCCTACGAAGTTCACGTTATGTGCGCCGCCATCGGTAACGCGGTCAATCCAGTTGTAAACCACATTGTTGAAAATGTCCAGCTTGCCTGCGTAATTGCCGTTGGCATCCAGGCCGCCGCCCATGCTCCAGTTGCGGCCATCATTATGAGCCAGCAGGTTGTGATGGAAACTGCCGACGTCGCCCCCGATGGTTGCGGCGTACCCGTGGGCCGTTCCTGCAGGATAATTGGGGTGGCCTGCAATATTCAGCGCTTCTGAAATGAGGGTGCGCTGCAGGGTGATGTTTTTTGCCCCGCGGCTGCTGAAGCCTTCGTCTGTAGTCCAACTGATGGAGGAGTGATCAATAATGGTGTGGTTTGATCCTGTAATTCCCATGCCATCAAGACCGCGGTTCTGTTCTTCGGTAGTGCTTGCAAAACCGCGGCGTACACGCATAAAGCGGACAACGCAATCGTTACCGGTAATACCGAAGGGAGCGCCTGTAATGGTGATGCCCTTGCCGGGTGCTGTCTGGCCAGCTACAGTCACATAATTGCTGCTCAGTACGAGACGTGATTTTAGATTGATGACGCCACCCACCTTGAAAACGATAGTGCGGGGGCCGATATCGTTGGTAACAGCTTCGCGAAAGGAGCCTACGCCGGAATCACTCAGGTTGGTAACATAGACGATTTTTCCGCCGCGGCCGCCCACTGCATTGCGCCCATAACCTTCAGCACCTTCAAAAGCCAAACGCCCGATGCGGAATTTCCAGACATCGCCCTTGGTGATGGTGCCGTTGGCATCCACTTCGTCAACGCGCCAGAAATAGGAGTTTAGAGGATTCGTTCCAGTGACCTTGAATGTTGTTTCGGTTTGTTCGCCTTTGTATTCTGCGCTCTTTGAAGTTGCTGCAAGTACTGCGGCAGAATCGGTACCGAAATAAACCTGATGTTTCTTTGCGGAAACTGCTGCCGTCCAGGACAAGGTCAAGTCCCCATTATTGTGGGCGGCATGATCGTTTAAATCAGCAGGAATCGGGCCGGAAGATTGTGTTGCGGAATTGGGAACATTCAAGGCGAATCCGTTAAGAGTCACGTTGCGAAATGTTGCGCTGGATGTGCTGGGAACGAACTTGATGGTGGCGCTGCCTGCAAAAGTTACCTCAAAGGAAACGTAGGCTGTTGCAGCGTTCTCTGTGGTGAGGGCTCGATTGGATGGCTTGACGGTTATCTTTTTTGTCCCGTTGACGTAGACATCAATATTGCTGTAGTTAAAGGCTTCGGGCGCGTCCACATTGTTCAAGTAGGCGAGAAGGCTGTGAGTTCCTGCAGAAAGTCCAGAGAAAGTAAGGCTGATTTCTCCGCCGGAATTTCCGCCATCTACGGTGACGCCATCTCCAACCAACTTTGCGTAATAGGGCGACTGGATAGAAGCCTTGTACCAGTTTGTTTTTAGAGCAGTTCCCGCACTGCCCTTGTTTATGGTAATCTTGACTCCACTTAAAGTCGTGTCTTTGGAGATCGCCCCGGTAACTACCCAGGGGATGTAATTGCTCTCAGTGACTTCGGAACTATTTCGACCACTCTGGTCAAAATCTACCTTGATAGTAGGTGTTGCTGCAATGGCGGAAGCGGTTCCTGCCGCAATCACGAATTTACCCAATCCAAACATTTTGCACTCCCAAAAATCCATTTCATTTGGAATTTTCTTCAAAAATATTTTCGGTCACTGCAAAATCGTATCCCTAATAAAATCAAAGAGTTGTCTATAGACTACGCGTTGTCGCTGGACAACAGAAAAATTTTGTTGAGGTGTACATGTGCGGTAATACCGAGTATCTTTAGGTTTGGGAAATCCCGGAAAATGGTGTTTGGGTTCCCAAGGGATGTTTATGAAAAGGTTTATGGTGTGTGCAGGCCTTACGCTTGTAATGGGTTTTGGTGTTGCAAACGCAACTCGTCAAATGGAAAATCTGGATCGCGGCCTGGTGGCTGTGAAGACTAGCGGGGGAGTTTACCTCAGTTGGCGCGTTTTGGGTACCGACGGCAACACCACTGGTTTTAACCTCTATCGTGATGGCGCAAAAATCGCAAGCTTCGATGGAAAAGCCGCCAGCAATTATACGGATGCTCAAGGTACAAGCGCTAGTAAGTATTATGTACGCCCAGTTGTGAACGGCGTTGAAAAATCTGCAGACAAGACTGTCTCTGTGTGGGGTTCCCAGCAGCTGGTTGTTAATCTGGATCGCCCCGCGGGTGGTTCCGATTATACTTACAGCCCTAACGATATCGCCGTAGGTGATGTAGATGGCGATGGCGAATATGAACTGATTTTGAAGTGGGATCCTAGCAATTCCAAGGACAATTCCCAGAAGGGAAAGACCGGCAACGTGTTTGTGGATTGCTATAAGTTCAATGGCAAAAAACTTTGGCGCATTGACCTAGGCGTAAATATTCGCGCAGGCGCTCACTATACCCAGATTCTGGTGGGCGACTACGATAGCGATGGCAAGGCTGAAGTGGTCATGAAAACAGCCCCTGGCACAAAGGATGGTTCCGGCAAGTACATTAGCAAGGGCGCTGCCGCCAGCGAAACAAACCACACTAAGGATTACCGCAATTCCAACGGCTACATTCTGGGCGGTAATGAATATTTGACTTTGTTCAATGGCGAGACCGGTGTGGAATTGGCTACGGTCAATTACAATCCCGCTCGCGGAACAGTTTCCAGCTGGGGCGATTCCTACGGCAACCGCGTAGACCGTTTTCTCGCTACCAACGCTTATTTGGACGGCCAGAAACCCAGCATGGTTTTCCAGCGTGGTTACTACACCCGTATGGCAATTGCCGCTTACGACTGGGACGGAAAAACTTTGAGCCAGCGTTGGTATTACAATGCCGCTACCAAGGGCAGCGAATGTTACGGCATGGGCAATCACAATCTTTCTGCAGGTGATGTGGATGGTGATGGCTTTGATGAAATCATCGAAGGTGCCTGCGCCATCGATCATAACGGAAAGTTCATGTACCGTACCGGCAAGGGTCATGGCGACGCCATGCACTTGGGCGACTTGGATCCGGATCACGAAGGCCTTGAAGTATGGGAAGTTCACGAAGAAAAGCCCTACGGATACGACCTGCACGACGCCCGCACCGGAGCAATCCTGTGGAGTTCCAACAGCGATGCTGATAATGGCCGTGGCCTCGCCGCCGACGTAGACAGCACTAGCCGCGGTTATGAAATGTGGAGTACTGCCGATGGCAACGTATATTCCGCAAAAGGTAAAGTTCTGGGAAGTCGCTACTCCGTCAATTTCCGCATCTATTGGGATGGCGACCTTCAGGATGAACTTTTGGATGGAAACAAGATTAGTAAGTGGAATTATTCCAGCAAGAAGTTTGGTGACTTGGTGACTTTGGAAGGCAATAGCTGCAATTCCACTAAGGCAACTCCCAACTTCAGCGGAGACCTTTTCGGTGACTGGCGTGAAGAAGTCATCCTTCACGATGGCGCTTCCAAGCTCTACGTTTATACCACGACAATTCCTACCACACATCGCCTTTATACTCTTGCCCATGACCCGATCTATCGCTTGGGAATGAGCTGGCAGAATACCGCCTACAACCAGCCGCCTCATCTCGGTTTCTGGCTGGGTGCTGGTGCCGACAAGGCTCCTACTCCGGACATTATGCTGGTGGGTGGCGAAGCTGGTCCTAGAATTCCTGCCATCCAGAAACAGGGTGCAGGCTCTAGTTTCCAGACCATTATGCTGGGCGACGCCATTACGGAATACGCCTTCGGTTACAGCAACTGCGATGGTCTTACCATCACGGGGTTGCCTGATGGTGTGACTGCAAAGCTGGATGCCACAAACTCCCGTTATGTCATTAGCGGTACTCCTACAAAAGCAGGTGTTTACGAAATCAACATTGTTACCAAGGGTGGTTCCGATGAAGTGGAACCCGCCACACGCACAGCAAGCATTACGGTTCTTGCAGAAGCAAAGATTGAAAATTCCGCAGTGAGCGTTTTGTCCAGCATAGAGGCAGGTGTCCCCACTGATGGCGTTGGCGTTTGCGAAACAACTAACGGTGGCTTTGTTGGTGACTGCTACTTCAATTTCGACAACATTGTTACCAGCTATGGCATCTGGAATTTGTATTCTCCCTCTGCCCAGGAAGGTGTCACTCTGGTTCTCCGCTATGCCCACGGCAAGACGGATACCCGCAAGATGGAACTGTTCGTCAATGATGAAAGCTATGGTGTCGCCACATTCCCGCCTACCGCAGATTGGACAACCTGGGATTCCGTGGCAATCAAGATTTCACTGAATAAGGGCGTGAATGTTCTGAAGTTGCAATCTGTTTCAGAACAGGGCGGCCCCAATATTGACCAGCTTGAATTTGACATGAAGGGCATTGTGCTTGCAACTGACGAATCCATCGTGGATGAGGATCCCTCTGAAGATTCTTCCGGTGAAAAATCCGACGATTCTTCTGATGATTCGGAAGACCCGCAGGTGATTGCAAACTCCCTGCACCTACAAAATGCAGGAATGGCTCAAGTTCAAGTATTTGATCTGCAAGGGCACCGCGTAGCGTCTTTCAATGCAGAATATGCTGGTGAAGTTCTAAATGCCAAACCTCATATGAGTGGACTTCCTAATGGAATCTATTTCCTGCAGGCAAAAGTGAATCATCAAGTTTTGCGAATGAAAATGATTCACAATAAATAGGCACGAATTATTTTCTGCAGTAACTAATCAACGTCGTCCCAAAAGACAGTGCGGTAAGCAATAGGCCTGCCAGCACTGTTCCGTTCCAGCCCCAGAGTGTCCAGAAGGTTCCTGCCAGGAATGTTCCGAGGGAACCGCCAATGAAATAGATGGTCATGAAGATGGTGTTCATGCGGCTGGTGGCTTCGGGGCAAAGTTTCATCACGGAACTTTGGTTGCCCAGCTGGATAAACTGCATGCCGATATCGATGAGGATAATGCCTACGACGATGGCGGCGTAACTGGAATTTCCGAAGTAGAAGGTTGCCCATGCGGCTGCCATCAAAAGGCTTCCGGCGTTGCAGAATTTTTCTACACCATAACGCTTGATGTACTTGCCGATGCGAGAGGCTGTTAATGCACCGGCGATACCGCAAAGTCCCAGAAGTCCAACAGCTTTACTGTCCTGGAAGAACGGCGCTTGCTTCATTCGGAAAGCGAGACATGCCCATAGCGCAAGAAAAGACCCGAAAGCGAATCCGGAGCGGATGCTGAAAATTCTTGCCTGAGGGAATCGGAGGAAAAGTTCCCCGATGGATTTCAGCATGGTGAAAAATGTGCCGCGATAGGTGGTGGGTACGTTGGGCAATGCCTTGAATACGATGGCGGTAGATATTAGCATCATGGCGGCTGCAATCAGGAACATGCTGCGCCATCCGAACCATTCCCCAATAAGACCGCTGAACACGCGGGAGGCAAGAATTCCTGTGAGGAGTCCGCTCAACACCATTCCAGTTTTCAGTTCCTTTTCGTCGGGTTTCGAAAACAGCGAAACCATGGGAATAAAAATCTGCGGCGTCACGGAGCAGATGCCTGTAACAAAGGAGCCTGCCAGAAGCATTCCTTCGTTCTTGGAAAAGTAAATGGTAATGAGGGCGAAAATCAGCAGGGAAAAATTCGCCAGTACAATGCGGCGGCGGTCAATCATATCGCCCAGCGGTACAATGAAAAGCAGGCCTAATGCGTAACCCACCTGTGTTAGCACCGGCATGAGATTTACATGGAATTCCGAAAGACCCATGTCCATGCGGATCATGTTCAGCAGGGGCTGGCAATAATAAATGTTTGCCACAGAAATGCCCGCCATAATGGCAAGCATCAAAGTCAAGGAGCGGGGAATTCCTGCATGTGCTTTCAGTTCGTACATTGTGCGACTTGGTACTGGTTCGCTGCGGGTCTGAGCGATTCGTTACGGACACCGCACCAGCACTTTTTTCTTTTGTAAGAAGTCAATGCATTCTTCGGCGGAGGCCTTGCTGGAGTCGAAAAGGAAAATGCGGCCGCCATCGGGGCTGCCCATTTCCTTTAGCTTCATGATTCGTACATAGCCCAGTTCCTTGCTGGCTACATAACCGGTAACGTATTCCGGGTCGTCGCTGATGCAAAGTTCTGCAACCATGCCGGGGGCGTTTGCCACCTTTGTTGCAAGAACAATGGCTTCGTTAAAATGATTCTTATTGGTGGAAGCGGTTCCGCAGGGCTCCCGGTCGTCAACAGCGTTAGTCTGCAGTGCATCCATGTAGGTGGCGCGAACCCCACGTTCCTTGTTGGGTTCCAGACGTTCACCGGTGCGGATGTCGTACAGCATGGCTCCACGCATGGAATAAGTAGCACGGAGAAGTTCCGGCAACTTTTCGCGGACGCCTGCAGCGGCTTCTCCCACAAGCTCAAACGCCTTATCAAGGCCTTCCTGCCAAGTGTCCACGTCCACGCGGGTGACGGGCAGCGCATCCAAAATCTGGATGTCTTCTTCGGCAACCTTTTCGATCTTGATGTTAATCTTGTCTGGATCACCTTTAGAATGAGTCATGGCGCGGCGTACCATAGCCTGGCAAACGTATTCTACAGCATCTCGAGAAACGATGCGTTCTGCACCGGAAATATGTTGCTCGCGAATATTGCGGCTGCCGTCTGCACCAGTTTCTTCCACATCCTGGGAAGCGCGCATTTTCAAGCTGTAGTAATCCATAAATCTTTACTCGTGGAATTCGTCGTCGCAGACGGGGCCAGGTTCGCACTGACCGATCATCTTGATGGCTTCGCATATGCGGTCCACTTCGGATTCGCTGGTAATGAGGGGCGGCATGGTGTAAACGTAATTGCAGAAGGGACGGAGCCACACCCCAGTTTCCTTGATGACGCGGAGGATGTCGTCGCTGGTGGGAATAGCCTTCAGTTCCAAACAACCGATGGCTCCGAGAACGCGAACGTCTGCGGCGTTTTCCAGATTGCGAAGCGGTTCCAAATTGGCGCGGAGTCGCTTTTCGATGGCGGCTACGCGGGATGCGTAATCACGATTTTCAAACAAGTCCAGGGAGGCAATTGCTGCGGCGCAGGCCAGCGGGTTTGCCATATAGGTGGGGCCGTGCATGAATGCGGAAATCTTGCTGTTGGTAATGACGTCGGCCACCATTTCAGAAGCGACACATGCGGCCATGGTCATGTGACCGCCCGTAAGTGCCTTGCCGATAGTCATGATATCCGGCAGCACGTCTGCGGCGCAATCTTTGCCCGCGGCACCCGGGGTACCCCAGGCGTGTTCCATGCCCCAGCGGGGGCCGGTACGGTAAAAGCCTGCGGCGATTTCATCAAAAATCAGCAGAATGCCTTTTTCGTCGCAAAGCTTGCGCAGTCTCTTCAGGTAGCCTGCGTTATAAAGCCACATGCCGTTTCCGCCCTGGAAAACAGGTTCGCAGATAATGGCTGCAATTTCACCTTCGTGTTCCGCAACCACCTGCTCCATAGAGGCGAAGTCGCGGTCGTCCCATGGTTCGTCGGCGCGGCAGTTAGGGCGTTCCGCAAAATAATGCTGAGGCATGATACCGCGGAAAAGAGTATGCATTCCATCGGGATCGCTTAAGGCCATGGCTCCTGCGGTGTCGCCGTGATAGCCTCCCTTCAACGCCACCAGCTTGCATTTTTCAGGATGGCCCTTGGCGAACTGGTACTGCACTGCCATCTTGGCGGCGCACTCCACAGAAATGCTTCCGGAGTCGGCGTAGAAAATCTTGTTCAGGCCCTTGGGCAAAAACTTCACCAGACGTTCGCCCAGTTCGATGGCTGGCTCGTGGGTGAAACCGCCAAACATCACATGGCACATCTTTTCGCTTTGCTTGCGAATGGCTTCAACAATTTCGAGGCAGTTGTGACCGTGGGCTACACACCACCAGCTAGAAACGGCGTCAATCAGTTTTAAGCCGTCAGCGGTTTCGATGGTGGTTCCCTGTGCGGAACGTGCCAAAAATCTGGCCGGCGTGTTGCGTAATGCTGCATAAGGATGCCACAAGTGACCCGCATCAAATTCAAGAAGTTCGCTGGCGTTTTTCATACCCTAAATTTAGAAAATAAAGCGGTGCGTTATGGGTGCCGCTTAAGAGGTTTGCTAACTTTATGAAGTGATGAAAATGAATTCCTTTTTTAAAGTGGCTGGCCATGTTTTCGAGGTGAAGTTGAACGACGATGCTTCGCCTTTGTTCTTCGCATCGATGGATAACTATGCTCCCTTTAAATTGGAATCTGTAGACGGTTTGCCATTAGCATTCTCGCTGGAAATTTTTACGGAAAATGTACGGGTTGATTTTGTCGAAGAGACGCGTCAGGTCGATGAAGGGCAAGAAATCATCTGCGGAAAAAATGCTGAAAGTTTGCCGACATTTGAATTTCTGTTGGGTGGAAAATCTACTGGAGTACTTGTTTGTCATGACGAATTTCAGAGCGGTTCGCTTTATGTGAATGGAACTTTGCCCGCTCATTTTCAAAAGTTCGCCTTGAACAATTCCCTGATGGTGCTGTATGCGTTGGCCACGTCCTGCAAGAATACGGTGCTGTTCCATTCGGCAGTAATTGCTCGTGAAAATCGAGGCTACATGTTCCTTGGAAAAAGCGGAACAGGAAAGAGCACTCACGCGAGAATGTGGTTGCGTCGATTCAGTAACGCTGATCTTTTGAATGACGACAATCCTGTGGTCCGTTTTGAAGAGGATGGCGTTTGGGTCTACGGAACGCCTTGGAGTGGTAAGACTCCCTGTTATAAGAATAGCAGGGTTCCGCTGGCGGGAATAGTAAACCTGAGTCAGGCTCCGCAAAATAAAATTCGCCCCATAAAGGGAATTGAAGCCTATATGGCTCTGGTGGTGAGCATTTCTGGAATGCGTTGGGATAAGAAAGTGGCCGATGGCCTCCACGCTACAGAAAACCGCCTTGCCCAGGAAGTAAAAATGTTCCATCTGGAATGCCTTCCCGACGAGAATGCGGCCGAAGTTTGCTACGGCGCCTTTACCGAGGTTTCTGCGCAGTGAACATTACGGATGAAGTTATTATAGCGGAAGCGATCCGCCTTGTAGAAAGTGGCGTGAGCGTAACGTTCCCGGTGAATGGTCGTAGCATGTTGCCCTTTATTGTGGGCGGCCGCGAAAAACTGGTTCTTGTAAAACCCGAAAACCTGAAGGTGGGCCATGTGGTGCTTGCCTTTGTTGAGGGGAACCGTTATGTGGTTCATCGGATTGTGAAAATCAGTGGTGAGAATGTAACGCTGATGGGGGATGGCAATCTGGCTTTTGGGGAACGTTGCAAGTTGTCAGATGTAAAGGCCCAGGCCATCCGTGTGGTGGATGAACAGGGGCGTCACCGTTCGCTGATTTCCAGGTGGAGTCTTTTTTGTGCGAAGCTTTGGGCTTTGTGTTTGCCTATCCGCAGATACCTTTTAAAAATTTATCTTATAACTCATAAAGTTTGACTGTACTTGAGGACATAAAATGAAAATCAAGAATGGCTTTGTTCTTCGCGATGTGTGCGGCGAAAAGGTGATTATGGGCGAGGGCCTCGGTGCCCTGGATTTTGGTCGTCTGCTTTGCCTGAATGATACCGCTGCTTTCTTGTGGAATGAAGCGTCGCAAGGCGAATTTACTGTGGATAGTCTGGCTGAAAAACTCTGCCAGGAATATGAAGTTTCCGAAGCTCAGGCCAAGGCCGATGTGTCTGCCATTGTAGCCCAGTGGCAAGAGGTTAAAGTCGTCGAATGAAATATCTGACTTGGTTGTGGCGCAATTCAAGAGGCGAACGCATGAACATGTGCGCTCGCGTCATGGCTGGCGTTTTCCAAGTGGCTTCGGGCTTGCTTACGATTTGGTTGAGCAAGACCTTTATCGATGTGACGATTCATGAAGGCTCCAATCATGATGTTGCCGTGATGGTGATGTTCCTGGTGGGAACCGTTGTGGCTGGCGTTTTGTTGCGACAGCTGAATTATTATCTGGGTATCAAGTCTTGCACTCGTGGCGTTAACCGCTTGCGTGCGGTTGTCTTTTCAAGGATTTTTTCACGGAAACTTTACGGCAAGGAAACCCTTCATTCTGGTGATGTGGCGTCCCGCGTCATGAAGGATGTGGAAACCATTTGCGATGTCACTTTTGATAAGTTGCCGCAAATGACGGTGACTTCGATCCAGCTGGTGGGTGCCTTTTTGCTGATGCGCTGGTTTGATCCGCGGTTGGCTTGGGCCTTGCTGTTGACGACTCCTTTTGCATTGGTGCTGGGAAAAATGATTGCCCGCCGTCTGCGAAAGATGACTGCAGAAATTCGCGAAAGTGAAAGCCGCGTTCAGATGCATGTGCAGGAGTGTGCCGAGAATGACGCTCTGATCCGTTCCATGGTGAGCGAGGGATTTGTGGGCGGACTGTTGAACAATATGCAGGACTGCTTAATGGGGCGCGTTGTAGTCCGTAGCCGTTTTACGGTGATTGTCCGTCTGCTGATTGGCTTGTCTTTTGGGCTTGGTTATTTGCTGGCCTTTGTGTGGGGCGGTATTGGACTGCGAAATGGAACAATCACTTTTGGCGTGATGACTTCGTTCTTGCAATTGGTAGGTCAAATTCAGCATCCCATTTTTAATTTGCTGAATTCGGCTCCTCAGTTGATTCATGCTACGGCAAGTATTGACCGTGTTGATGAAATTATTGAAAATCGTCTGACTCAGGAATCCGCTAACCTTGACCGAGTGCAACACTCAATGGAACCGTTCCCTTCTGCAGGTGTCCGCTTTGAAAACGTTTCCTTTGCCTATGACGATGACGGTAGAAAAGTTCTAGAAAATTTGAATCTTGATTTTAAGCCTGGTAGCAAAATGGCGCTGATGGGTGAAACCGGTATTGGAAAAACCACACTCTTTAGAATCATGCTTGGTCTTGTAAAACCTGACGTTGGCAGGACTATTGTTTATTCAGGGAGCCCGGATCCTCGGGAAGTTTTGGCCGATGAATCTACCCGAAAAAATTTTGCTTATGTTCCTCAGGGTAATTCGCTGATTAGCGGTTCTCTCCGCTTGAATATGCAGATGGCAAATCCTGCGGCAACTGACCAGGAAATTTCTGCGGCGCTGCACATTGCCTGCGCAGATTTTGTAAATGATCTGCCTGATGGTCTTGATACGGAATTGGGTGAACGGGGCTATGGTCTTAGCGAAGGTCAGGCGGAACGTATCGCCGTTGCCCGCGGTCTTTTGCAAGGCGGATCCATCATGTTGCTAGATGAAATTAGCGCCGCCCTGGATGTGGATACCGAAAAGGAAATGTTCCGCCGCATCTTCGAGGCGTTCCCGCAGAAGACCATGATCTTTATTACGCACCGTGAAGAAGTCTGCAAACTTTGCGATGGCGTGATAAGGCTGTAACCTATTCGCAAAAAATTATTGTAGTATCTTAGTTAGCTTCTTGGTGGCCGGACGTTCCACCATTATATGCATTGCTGCAGATACGAGAATGCAAACGATAAATGAAATGGCGAAGTTTAAAAATCCGTTGTTGATTCCGGTCAGTTCCTGGAACTTGAAAACGGGAATCCAACAGAAGGATTGGGCCAGAAAAAAGGCGTAGGAAATCTTGCAGGCAAACTGCAGAATTTTTGAATTTTCAAGTGCTTCTGACTTGACTCCGGAAAGGCTCCACAACATCGCTGCAAATGCAGGCAATGCAATAAAATCAAAGAGCATATAGTTTCCGGGAATTCCGATTTTTAATGCGGCGGTTACCGCCACGGCATAAAGTAAAAATTCTGCTGCAAAGAATTTCCACTGCTGCAAAAATCTAAACTTGTCTGCAATAGCGTCGTTGCGTAAAGAACAGAGCATGACGCCGATGGTAAATTCAAGGCCTCTGTAGAAGGGGTTTTCGTAAATAGAAGCGGTGTGGTAGAAATGAACGATGACGGGTGCCCAGCACAGGGCCACACCGCAGAATGCGATAATCAAAATTTTTGCACGGGAGCTGATTTGCTTGGCCACTTCCTGCATCAAGGGGAATAGCAAGTAACATATCAAAAGGCACGAAATGAACCAGGTCCCGTCATTATGAGAAACCGTGAAAATGGAAGAGAACGTGGATTGAAGCCCTAGGATTTCTACGGGAGCGAGAATCAGGTTTTCTTTTAGGGATTCCTGCCCTAGAGTTACAATGAAGAGCAAGGCGAAAAAGTAGTAGAGCGGTAAAATACCGATGGCCCTTTTGAAGTAGAATTTTTTTAGGGTTGTTACCTGCATTAAGTTCGTCTGACTATGGGTCAGGTGCAGAACAAAACCAGAGAGCATAAAGAACCCTGTCATGAAAACAGCGCCCATTTGAATCACGCTGTCGGCGGGACCGAAATCGCACTTCAGGAAAAGCTGTGCGTGAAAAAGGAACACGATAAAAACTGCAAGGACTCTAAAGATGTCCAGGCCTACAATACGTTTTTTGGGCATGCCCTAAATATAATCTTTTACTTAACGTTGAAGTACTCGATTTCGGGATGGCTGATGTACAGGCCGCTGACAGATGCCTGCGGGTACATGGCGCCATTTTCGGTGAGGCTGATGCCTACGCTGTCGAAATCGATGAGCTTTGCCACGTTGAAGATTTCCTTGATGTTGGGCAGTACTGGGTAGCCAACGGCGGGGCGGATGCCCTTCCAGTTGTTGTTTGCGTCCAGCTGATTGCTCAGGTATTGGGCGCCTGCTTCGGCCAAGCGGTCTGCCACAGTCTGCATCAAGAGCACATCGTAATCGCTGCCGCCCTGTTCCGCCTTCAGTTTTTCAAGACGCTTTACGAAAGTGTCGCTGACGGTAACGGCAAAGGCGCCCACGATATCGCGGAAAATCTTGTCGCCCAGAACGCTACTGAACACGCTGGCGGTCTTGGCGTCGGCGGGGGCCACATAGTCGCAGAGGGCAAGGCAGGTGCCTTCGGGATTCTGCTGACGTGCGGTGGTGACTTCAACCAGGTCGGCTGCGGTGCCGGTGCGTCCGGTGTTGAACTGGACGGTGCTATCGGTACCGGCGGCAGGGTAGAATGCCTGAACGGCTCGCAGGGCGTATTCGGGCTTGCTGATTTCTGCCAGCAGTTTTTCGGCGTCGGCCTTCAGCTTGATTGCTTCTTCGCAATCCGGCTTTACCTTCCAGGTGTAGAAGAAGTATTCCCAGCTGATCAGCGGGATGACCTTTTCCAAGGCGATAGGCGGCAACTTGCTTTCGCCCATGAAGGGGGGCTGTACCGGCTGATATTTTTCCCAGTCGCACTTGTAGCGGCGTTCCACCGGAGTGGATTCTGCAGCGGCCATGGCTTCTTCGGCAGCAGAGATGATGCCAGCCTGCTTGTCGCGAATGCGCTGCTGTTCCTTGCGGTTTTCTTCGATGGTTTCTGCGCTGGTGGAGGAATCCAGAAGTTTCTGGGCCAGACCCGGATTGCTTGCGGCATCGCGGACGTGGAATACGGGGCCATCGTAGCAGGGAGCGATTTTTACTGCGGTGTGGGTAGGCGAAGTGGTGGCACCGCCAACGATAATGGGAATGCGGAGTCCCGCTTCCTGCATCTTGGTGGCCACGGTGCACATTTCTTCAAGAGACGGAGTAATCAGACCGGAAAGGCTGACGATATCCGCCTTATGTTCAATTGCCGCGTTGACAATCACATCTTCGGGAACCATCACGCCCAAGTCCACCATGTCAAAGCCGTTACAGGCCATGATCACGGAGACGATGTTCTTGCCGATGTCATGAACGTCGCCCTTGACGGTGGCGATGACGATCTTGCCTCGAGAGGCGGCGCCTTCTTCCTTGCCGGCCTCGATGTAGGGCTGCAGAATTTCAACGGCCTTCTTCATGGTACGGGCTGTCTTTACCACCTGGGGCAAGAACATCTTTCCTTCACCGAAGAGGCGGCCCACTTCGTTCATGCCGTCCATCAAAGGACCCGAAATAATGTTCACCGGGCTGTCGCCACGGTTAATCAGTTCCATCAGATCCGGCTGCAAGGTGGTGGAAGTTCCCTTCAGGAGGGCTTCCTGCAAACGCTGTTCCGGAGTGGTCTGCACTGCGGCGACATCGGCACCCGCGCTTTCAGAACTAGCGGCGTTCGCGGCTCCGGCGCTTACGGCAAAAATAGCCTTGGGGTCGTATTTGGCGCCACTTTCCTTGGCAGCCATCTGGGCGGCAGTCATGCGGCTTGCAATTTCGATCAGCTCTTCGCTGGATTCCGGATAGGTATTCAGCAGAACTTCGGTAATGGCCATGCGCAATTCCAGCGGGATGGTCTTGTAGTCTACGGCGGCGGCCGGATTCATGATGGCCATGCCCATGCCGTTGGGAGTTGCCAAATGCAGGAACGTAGAATGCATGGCTTCGCGGAGGTAGTTGTTTCCGCGGAAGGCAAAACTCAGGTTAGAAAGACCGCCAGAAATGCGGACTCCAGGCAGGTTGTCGATAATCCAGCGGCAAGCGCGGATAAAGTCATGGGCGTAGGCGTTGTGTTCCGCCATGCCTGTTGCTACCGTCAAGACGTTGGGGTCGAAAATAATGTCAGAAGGATCGAAACCGCACTTCTCGGTAATGAGCTTATAGGCGCGGGAAGCAATCGCTACACGGCGATCGTAATTGGTGGCCTGTCCTTCTTCGTCAAAGAGCATCACGATAACGGCGGCACCCAAGCGCTTCACCGTCATGGCGTGTTCGATAAAAGCTTCTTCGCCCATCTTCAGGGAGATGGAGTTCACGATGCACTTGCCCTGGGCGCACTTCAAACCTTCTTCGATGACTTCAAAGCGGGAACTGTCCACCATGATGGGCACGCGGCTAATGGCCGGGTCGGAAGCCAGCAAGTTCAGGAAAGTTCGCATTTCCTGCTTGGCATCCAGAAGTCCATCGTCCATGTTCACGTCAACAACCTGGGCGCCGTCTTCTACCTGCTTGCGGGCGATGTCCAGAGCTTCTTCGTAATTCTTTTCGTTGATCAGTCGCAGGAACTTCTTGGAACCTGCCACATTGCAACGTTCACCCACGGGGACGAAATCTTCGGAATTGCAGTTGTCGGCGCCATTGCTGGGGCGTACCTGATTGACCAACAGCGGTTCCAAACCGGCCAGGCGCAGCAGCGGGGAAGTTGCGAATTTCGGTGCGGGTTTGCGACGTTCGTAATCGGCAGGCAGGGCATCCAGCATCTTGCGCATGGCGGCAATATGTTCGGGAGTAGTTCCGCAGCAACCGCCGATCATGTTCACCAGATGTTCGTCCATGTAAGGCGTCATGAGACGCACCATGTCTTCGGGGGTATCGTCATAACCGCCGAACTGGTTGGGGAGTCCTGCGTTGGGGTGGCAGCTCAAATAACAGGGGGCCACCTTTCCCATGCGACGCAAATAGGGAATCATGCCGTCGGCACCCAGGCCGCAGTTCAAGCCGATGCTCAAAGGCTTTGCATGCATGACGCTAATGGCGAATGCTTCTACAGTCTGGCCAGAAAGGGTTCTGCCCGAAGCGTCGCTCACCGTCATGGAAAGCATCACTTCTACCGGGCGGGGCGTTTCACCCTTGGCGATGGCTGCGGCTTCCATGGCTTCCTTGGCCTTGCTGTAAGCGCTCAAGGCGGCCTTTGCGTTCAAAGTATCGAAAATCGTTTCGATGAGAATGGCGTCGACGCCCTCTTCCAAGAGAACTTGAATTTGTTCTAAATAGGCGTCTTCCAGTTCATCGAAAGTAATGGAGCGGCTGGCGGGATCGTTCACGTCGTCGCTCATAGAAAGCATCTTGCTGGTAGGGCCCACGTCGCCCGCGATATACACCTGACGGCCATATTTTGCCATGGCCTCGTCGGCGGCCTGCCTAGCGATCTTTACGGAAGCGCGGTTCATTTCGGCGATACGATGTTCCTGATGGTATTCGTGCTGGCTCACTCTCTGGCTAGAGAATGTATTGGTGGTCAGCACGTCCACGCCGGCGTCTACATAGCGGCGCTGGATATCAAGAATGACGTCGGGGCGTTCGATGCTCAACATATCGTTGTTGGCGCCCTTGATGCCGTAGGTCTGAATGACGGAACCCATGCCCCCGTCCAGGAGCATCATTCTACTTTCAAATGCTTCACGTAAAGTCATAATTGGAATTTTAGAAAAAAGGTGCCGCTAATCCACTACTCTATAGGCATTGCCAATTACGAAAACTGAAAATAAATGATTTGTTATTGGTAAAAACTATAACGTGAAATAGAAAATCCCTTTTATATATAATGTACGTCGGGCAAAGAACTGCTAACTATTATTTGAAACGCGGTCTTTGTCGCAAGCAATCACGCGAAAAAGGCAGTGTAAACCACCGTTTTTTCACCAAATCCACTGCCTTTTTTGCAAAAGATCGTCGCAGGCCGCCCCTTTCGCCTCTGCGTAAGCCTCAATTTGGCTGTCCAACCCGCCATTTCCTCTGTTTAGACCGCCACTTTCATCGTTAAACCCGCCGCTTTCGCAAGCAAATTCGCGAAAAGGCAGTGTAAACCACCGTTTTTCGCAGAATCCACCGCCTTTTTCGCAAAAGATCATCGCAGGCCGCCCCTTTCACTGCCTTTGGAATAATTTCCACCGCCAGCGGGCTGTGTAAAATGGCATCCGATTGCTGATTTGTTGACCGCGCTCACAGTTTGCTCTTGAATGGAGATGTTCCGGCCCCCTTTGAGGCGTTTTTATCCATGAGGAATCCCATTCTTTCTTTTAAAAATTTGCGGTTTTTCGCCTGAAAACGCCAATTTTGTATCAAAACTTATATTTTTGTGACAAAAGTCACGATTGGCTTGGACAAAACGTCCACGGCAAATTCGCGAAATATCTATTTTTTAAAACGTCCAAAGTCTATCTTATTGGTGTAAAGATTTGGATAATTAATATGGTTACTTTTTCTGACATAGCGGACTACCGCGAATTCCTGAAAGCCTTCTATGATCGTAAAAAGGCAGAGATGCCTTTCTACAGCTATCGCATGATGGGTGACAAGCTGGGCCTCGATTCCAGCTACCTGTACAGGGTGCTTCAGAAGAAGCAACACCTGCCTGCCCGTGCGCTGCCTGCCGCGAAGGAAATGCTTGAACTGTCTGGCCGCGAAGCCGAGTACTTCGACCTGCTGTTCTCTGCCTCCGTTACCAAGGACAAGGGTCAGCGCGAAGAACTGATGGCCAAGGCCCTGTCTCTCAGGGACGTGAACCGTCATAGCCTGCAGGCCGCCGAACTTAAACTGCTTGAGAACTGGTGGATTCCCGCCGTCCGTGCCTACCTGGAACTGAATGGTGGCGTGGTGAACATCAAGCAGATCGCCCATGACATCTGCCCGCCCATTTCCGAGGCCCAGGTGCAAGAGGCAATCGATACTCTGCTGGAAGTGGGTCTGGTAAAGAAGATGGCTTCCGGTAAACTTGCGCTTACAGACGCCCATTTGACCGCTGGCGGACCCGAAAAGAAGGCCGCAGTTCGCAAATTCCAGCGTCAGGTGCTGTCTTTAGCCAGCGATGCGCTTGATAACGTTCCTGTGGACGAAAGAAATATTTCTACACTTACATTGTCTGTCGACCAGTCCTGCTTTGAGGATCTGGGGGACATGCTCCGTGAATTCCGTCGCCTGGTTCAGAAGCGCGTGGATGGCGCCAAGAATCCGGATCGGGTAATGCAACTCTCGATGGCGTTCTACCCGGTTGCCCGAAAGGGCGGGGTTGGCACCGTAGATGAAGCGGAGGGCGTAAAAAGGGAGACAAAATGAAAAAGTGGGTGTGGCATTTAACTTTAGCTGCAGCAAGCGCATTCAGTGCGCTTTTTGTCGCATGTTCTAGCGACAGCGTGGGTGACACTGCCGGTTCTTCGTTTGAAACGGAGAACTCTGTTGCCATGACTGTACGCCAGGCTGACGGCTCTCCTGCAGCTCGCACTAAGGTGATGGTGCGACCGAGTCATTTCTTGGCTGGTTCCAGCTCTCGTTATGTCAATAGTCTTGAAGAGTCTGATTCTGCCGCCGGTATCTGGAATAAGGAGACCGACGACCAGGGCCGGTTGAGCCTGCCCAGGATGAAGGCCGGCGAGTATCTTGTCGAAGCTCGTGGTAGCTCCGATAAGGCTTTGGACCGTATTGTCGTTAAGGATAGCGTTTGCGATACCTTGTCCATGGTTCTCAAGAAGACTACTTCTATGAGTGGTCAGGTATTGATTCCCGAGGGAAACAAGTCTACCTACGTGGGTATCCGCGGTCTTGATTACGTTGTGCAGACGGATTCTCTGGGCAACTTCGAATTCAAGTCCCTGCCCGAAGGATCCTTTGACGCTGTGGGCTTTATCTATTACACCAGCGAATACGTGAATGTCAACGGCCAGCTTGAAGTTTACGACAACTTCCAGACCATCGGCTTTGTTCCCGTGACTGTGGTGTCTGAAAAGTCCAAGGATGGCGTGGTTATCGGAACCCGTCCTCAGGTTGAAACTCCCGATACGCTTCCTGCCGATACAACGGCAAAGGATTCCGTAGACGAAGATACCGTAGAGGTTTACCCCTATGTGCTGCTGGATGATTTCGACGATGGCACCTACCGCTGGTACACTTCTGTATCCAGGAATGCGACTATCGAGCTGGATGCTGTGGAAGAAGCCAAGTTCGGTCTGGTAGCTCATATGAGCTGTCACAAGGATTCCAACTTGGTGTGGACCATGATGGGTCACAACTTCGCCGAATTCCATGACTTCTCGGAACTTGATTCCGTTGTGTTCTGGGCTCGCGGCGAGAATCCGGATAACGATTCCATGTGGGTCAGCTTCTCCTTCGATGTTCACGTAGACAACAGCACCGCAGATAGCGTGCTTGGTTACGAGACCAGCAAGGCTTGGGGCCATAAGAGAATTACCGACAGGTGGACTCGTATTGTGATTACCGTAGACGATCTGGATCCTACAAGCGAAAGCAAGATTGGCGGAAACGTCGGTTGGGACGCTGTCAAGGATCATGTGAACAGTCTTGGTATCTTTGCCGCCCGCCGTGGCGACGAAGGCGAATACGAACTCTGGGTCGATGACGTGGAAATCTATGGCGTAAAGGGTTTAACGCCCTAAGGTCCGTTAGGCTTTATATGAAAAAAAGCTCGTCGCAAAAGCGACGGGCTTTTTCTTTAGTTTGCCGCTCACGTTGACAAAATGTCAATGAAATCCCTTTTTCGGTGTGAAAAATTTTCTTCTGCCGGAAATATCTTTAGAAATGAAAAGATAAGGCTGGGTGTATTTAAGGCCTTAGGGAGTTTAGCATGAAGCTTTTAAAGAAAGTGGTTGGCGCCACCTTTGCCGCAGGTCTTGCAACCTTCGGCCTGGCCTACAATCCGATTTCAACTTACCATTATCTGGCTGACCCGGGTGCCGCCGCCGATGATGAATATTTCTACATCATCACCGATTCCGATGACCCGGCTCCCTATAATTCCGATGGTTATAAGATTTATGCTCTTTACGGCTTCCGCAGTAAGGACATGCAGAACTGGACTGATTTCGGTATTATCTATGATGCCCGTCAAATCAACGGCATCGGTGATATTTGGGCTTCCGGTATTGCTTCCGATCCCAAGACTGGTAAACTTTATATTGTGTTCCCCGATGGCGGTGGCGGCGGTATTGGCTATATCAAGGCTGATAGCATCGCCGGTCCGTGGAGCAACGCTGTGGGCGGTGGCAAGGACAAGCTGGTTGCCGGTTGGGGAAAGGGCCATATTGACTGTGATGGCGTTTCCTGGTGCTTTGACCCGGGTATCTTCATCGATGACGATGGTACTACCTATGTGACATGGGGTGGTGGCGAAAGCACTAGTCGTCCGAACACAGATAACTTTGACGTCGTAAAGCTGAATGATGCCAAGGATGCTCCGGTGGGTACCGGCTCTCACGTGAAGGTGAACGGCCTGTCTACCCGCAAGATGCTGGAAGCTTCCTACATCCATAAGCATGAAGGTAAGTATTACTTCTCCTACAGTACTGGCTGGCAGCAGGGTGCTCCCACTATTGACTATGGT
Organism: Fibrobacter sp. UWH1; assembly: GCF_002210365.1. Lineage (NCBI taxonomy): Bacteria > Pseudomonadati > Fibrobacterota > Fibrobacteria > Fibrobacterales > Fibrobacteraceae > Fibrobacter > Fibrobacter sp. UWH1. The sequence goes on along the minus strand of NZ_MWQG01000010.1, from coordinate 50,324 downwards.
ATTGGTGATAGCCCCACGGGCCCCTTTACCTGGAAGGGTACCATCCTTGGCGATCCCAGCATGAATGGCAAGAGCATTAACGGCAATAACAACCACCACGGTATCGCCGAATTCAAGGGCCATTCCTATGTGGTTTACCATGATCGCCGTATTGCCAAGGGCCACGATGGTCTGGAAATTATCCCTGCCGATGATGGCATGCCTAAGCCTAACGAAGGTTACCACCGTAGCGTTTCTGTAGACGAAATGTTCTATAACGCCGATGGTACCATTAAGCAGGTGGTTTGCACTAACGAAGGTCCGGAACAGATTGAAAACTTTGACCCGTACGATTGGTATCCGGCTCTGACTAGCTCCAAGCAGAGAGGCGTCCGTAGCCGTTCCCTGTGGGCTCCGGGTAAGGTATCTGGTAGCCTCCTGTTGCCTCTTTCTACCAAGGAATCCTGGATTCGCGTTTCTGGTGTAGACTTCGGTACTGCTGCAACTGGCTTTATCGTTGAAGCGGGTAGTGTTGCCGATGGGAACACCATTGAAATCCGCAAGGGTTCTGCAACTGGCACCTTGGCTGGTACTTGCGAACTGAAGAATACTGGTTCCAAGACAACCTATGCCGAAAACAAGTGCGAAGTTGAAGGCCTCTCCGGTATTGTGGATCAGCTGTTCCTGGTGTTCAAGGGAGCCAAGGATTCTACCATGGCTATCAAGGCCTGGGGCTTCGAAGGTAGCGGAACTACTGAACCCACGCCGCAGTCACCTTATGGCGGCACCGCCTGGGCTATCCCCGGTGTGATCCAGATGGAGGACTTTGACGTTCCCGGTGTTGGCCGCGGTAGCGATTTGAAGTCCTACTATGACAAGGATTCCGAAAACCACTCCTGCACTGATGCCGGCAAGGAAGCGGAATGCTCCGACTACCGTGACGGTACTGGCGTAGATATCTATAAGAAGGCTGGCGGTAAGCTGATTGTGGGTTACATCAACGAAGGCGAATGGCTGGAATATACGGTGAACGTTGCTGAAACTGGCACTTATACCATGTATGCCGCTGTTGCTTCTGATGGTGGTTCCAGCTTCAAGCTTTCTATCGATGGCAAGGATATTACAGAAGATATCACTGTTCCCGCCAACAAGAAGAGCGAAGAATCTGCCCAGAACTTTGACGATTACAGCAAGGTTAGCGCCAATGTGAACCTGACCAAGGGCGAGCACATCCTGCGCTTTACCGCCACTGCAGACTGGTTCGACATCGACTTCATCAACTTCGTTGCTGGCGCCGATGCACCGGATGACGTGGAACTTGATCCTACTTCCATTAAGTCTATCCGTATGAACGTGACCTCTTCCAGAAGCTTCCAGGTGTTCGATGTAAACGGTCAGAAGATGGCTACCATCGATGCCAAGGACCTGTCTTCTGCAACGGCCCAGTGGAAAAATTCTGCCAAGGGTGTCCAGGGCATCTTCATGATCCGTGGTACCAATGGTGAAAAGTCCATGATCCGTGTGGTTCGCTAAAACGCAGAAAATCGTTGAATTTAGGCGAAAATCGTCAAAAGATACCATAAACGCATCCAAAAAAGCCTCCAGAATTTGCCTGGGGGCTTTTTGTCTATGGACAATTTGTCCATGGAAAGAGGGTGTCCATGGCGGATATATGCTCCGAAATGGAATAGTTTAAGTTGCATAGGGCGAGTGGTGTCGCTCTTCATACATGGAGTATGGGATATGTGGAATAGAAATTGCTCTTGCGTAGGCAAGATTGCATCTTTGTTTGGCGTCCTGGGCTTTTTTGCCGGTAGCGCCTTGGCTTCGACTGTTACTGTCGATGCAAATACTGAATATCAGGTAATTCGCGGTTTTGGTGGCATGGTCCACAATGAATGGCAGGGCGGTAAAGGTCTCTCCGATGCCGATGCTAAGCTTGCCTTTGGTACCGGTGATGGCCAAATTGGCTTGAATACCCTCCGTATTCCGGTTTACGGAAATTCTAACAGTTTTAACAAGGATGTTGCCGCCGCCAAGTCCGCCAAGAAGTATGCCGGCAATGACTTCATTCTCTATGCAACCCCCTGGACTTCCAACTATGCAGGTGCCGGTCAGCACATCGCCTCCAGCAACTACCAGAAGTATGTTGACCATCTGAATAGCTTTGCAGAATACATGATCAACCAGGGTGTTCCCCTGTACGCCCTTTCCATCAGCAACGAACCGGACTGGTGCGGCGAATGGGCCTGCTGGTCTGCTGACGAAATTTACAACTTTACCAGAGATTACGCCGCCAAGATGCGTAAGCATGGCACCAAGGTGATTTCTACGGAATCCTTTGCCTATGCCAAGGGCATGTACGACAAGGTTCTGAAGGATGATAATGTTCTGAAGAACTGGGACATTCTTGGCGCCCACTTCTACGCTAGTGAAGCCTATACCGCAGATTCCTGGTTCCAGTACTCTCTCGCTGACCAGAAAAATGTGGAACGCTGGATGACGGAACACTATACCGAAAGCCAGGGCAGCGGCAACTATTGGCGTAAGATTATGAATACCGGTGACCAGGCAAATCAGAACAAGAAGGACACCGTCCGCGCTATGGACGTGGCCTACGATATTCATCGTGCCTTGGCTATTGGGAACTTCAATCAGTACACCTGGTGGTACATCCGTCGTTGCTATGGCCTGATCATGGAAACGGATTTTAGCAATAAGCTTTCCATTCCTTCCAACGAAGTGGGCAAGGTTTCCAAGCGCGGCTACATCATGAGCCAGTTTGCCCGATTCATCCGTCCGGGTGCAGTTCGTGTGGGTGCTACCCTGAAGCCCGAAACTGACGTTCATGCTTCCGCTTACAAGAGCGCCAATGGCGATAGCGTCATCGTGGTTCTCCTTAATCGTGATGCCAGGAACGCAAAGACTGTTACGGTCAACATAAAGGGTGCTGATGTCAAGACCGTTCGCGCCTACATGACCAGCGAAAACAAGAATGCGGAATACCTGGATGAATATGATGTGGTTAACGGTTCCGTGACCATCAAGATGGAATCCGGTTCCTCCAACAAGGACTGCATTGTGACCCTGGTTGGTGCTGCCGCCTTTGCTCCTCCTACTCCCCGTGAACCGTTCAAGGGTGAAGCCCTCGCCATCCCGGGCAAGATCCAGGCCGAAGACTTTGATATCCCGGGTACGGGTAACGCCAACAAGACTTTCTATGATACCGATTCCGAAAACCATTCTTGCTCGGATACCGATGTTTCTGAATGTTCTGATTACCGCAAAGACACCGGCGTCGATATCTACAAGAAGTCCTTTGGCAACGTGGTCGGCTACAACCGCAATGGTGAATGGCTTGAATACACCGTGAAGGTGGCCAAGTCCGGTGATTACACCATGTTCGCCTATGTGGCTTCCAACAACGGTACTGCAAGTTTCCAGCTCTTGATGGATGGCAAGGCTATTACCGATACCATCGTCGCTCCGGCAACTACTTCTAGCGAAGGCAATTTTGACTCCTTTGACAAGATCCAGAGAAATGTAACCCTTACCGAAGGTGAACATATCCTTCGCTTCCAGGTGACCTCCGACTGGCTGGATGTAGACTACTTCACCTTCGTCGAAGGCAAGGACGCAACTGACCCGGAACCGGTTGTGGATCCCGAAGATCCTGAAGATACGACTAGTATTGTCAAGGTCCGTTTTGACGTGGCTGGCGAACAGAACTACTCCGTGTTCGATATGAACGGTAATTTGATGGGTTCCTTCAAGTCTGAATCTGTGGATCTGCAGAACAAGACTGCTGACCTTGTAAAGGCAAAGGGTTCCTATCTGGTGAAGTCCGTCTCTGGTTCTGCTGTAGTGAACGTAACTAAGTAAGATTCATAAAAACTTCCATAAACCAAACCAAAACCAAAAAGGGGCGTCCTGGGAAACTGGGATGTCCCTTTTTTTTAAAATATGACGTTTTTTTGGACATATAATCCATATTTTACGTGTAGAAATTTTGCTTTTTATTCCATTAAAGAATAGTTTATAGTGTGATAAATTGTACGAGGAGTGTTATGAATACAATTAAGTCTAAATTTATGAAGGCGGCGCTGGGTGTATTGGCTGTTGCCGGTTGTGCTTTTGCTGCACCCAATCCGAATTTCCATATTTATATTGCCTATGGCCAGTCCAATATGTCGGGTAACGGTGAAATCGTTCCGTCTGTGGATCAGGCTCAGGAACCCAAGAACTTTATTATGCTGGCTTCTCACACGGCAAATGCCAGCAGCCGTACTGGTTCCACAACCCAGTCTATCAAGACCGGAGAATGGTATCCGGCAATTCCCCCCATGTTCCACTCGTTTGAACAGCTTTCCCCCGCTGACTACTTTGGCCGCGCCATGGTGGACTCCCTGCCGGGTGTGACCGTGGGTATTATTCCTGTGGCTATCGGTGCTGTCAGTATCCGCGCATTTGACAAGGATCAGTATCAGGCTTATTTTGACGGCGATGGTAAGGACATTAAGTCTTGGGGCTGGCCCAAGGATTACGACAACAATCCTCCGGGACGTATTCTGGAACTTGCCAAGAAGGCCAAGGAAGTGGGTGTCATCAAGGGTTTCATCTTCCATCAGGGTGAATCTGACGGTACTGATGATAACTGGCGTAAGACTGTTTACAAGACCTACAAGGACATTATCGACGCTCTCGATCTGGACGAAAACGAAGTTCCTTTCGTGGCTGGTGAATTGCTCCAGGAAGGTAACAACTGCTGTTCCAGCAAGAACGGCGGCATTGCTCTGCTGAAGAACAACTTCAAGAAGTTTGGTTTGGCATCTTCCAAGGGCTTGAAGGGTAACGGCAAGGATGTTTACCATTTCGGACGCGAAGGTGTTATTGAACTGGGCAAGCGTTACTGCTCCGAAATGCTGAAGCTGATCGACAAGACTATTGACCCCAACGCACCCGCCGTGGATCTGGTTGACCCCAGCAAGTCTACAGTGGCTGATGAACCCCCTGAAGAATATGGCCCCTATGCAGATCCTATTGAAATTCCGGGTAAGCTTCAGGCCGAAAACTACAACAAGGGCGGCGCCGGAAAAGCTTACTATGACTTGAGCAAGGGCAACGAAGGTGGCAAGCTCCGTAAGGATGACGTGGATATTTACCAGCCGGATAAGGGTATGGCTATCGGTCATTGCCAGAAGGGCGAATGGCTCAAGTATACCGTGAACGTGGCTGCTGATGGTGAATACGAAATTTCTGCAAGAATCGCTGGCGAAAACAGCACTGGTAGCTTTGTCCTCTACATGGATGAAAAGCAGATCGGTACTGAAATGGTCAACGAGGGCTTGGGCTTTAGCGAAGAAAGCTACACGACTGTGAAGGGCGGCTCCGCAACTCTCACCGCTGGTGAACATGAGCTGAAACTGGAAATCACCAACGACTGGATTGACATCGACTATGTGGAATTTGTCAAGGTGGGCGGTTCTGAAGAAGATCCCACGGCAATCCGTTTGGGTGTGAAGTCCAATCAGCAGGTGGATATGTCCAAGGCCCAGTACTTCGATATGCAGGGCAATCGCGTAAGCAAGTCTGCTACCAAGAAGCAGGGCGTTTACCTGGTCAGTGTCCCCGGCGAAAAGAACTTCATTATGCGAGTTGAAAAATAACACCAAGGAAGATTTATGGGCGCTCACGAAATTTCCATCGTAAAACAGATTGTTGTCTGCAGCATTGTAGCAGTAGCGCTTGGTCTGATTTACGGATAAAACGAAATTTTGGTGGTTAGAGGGGAAAGGGTCCGTTCGCGGACCCTTTCCTTTTTTTTGATACCTCACTCCCTCTCCCCGCAAAGCAGTACCTACTGAAAACAGTCAGACGTTTATAACGTCCCCCCCCTCATTGATAAAATGTTTTGGTGAGGAGTGAAAAAGACGTTCCTTTTATGCAATAACGTTCTAATCTGCTTTCACGTGGCCGGGCGGGAAAGGGGTGCGGGGGAGAGGGCTGACGGCCTTCGTAACTCCGAGTGCGGGCCCTCTCCCCGCAAAGCAGTACCTACTGAAAACAGTCAGACGTTTATAACGTCCCCCCCCTCATTGATAAAATGTTTTGGTGAGGAGTGAAAAAGACGTTCCTTTTATGCAATAACGTTCTAATCTGCTTTCACGTGGCCGGGCGGGAAAGGGGTGCGGGGGAGAGGGCTGACGGCCTTCGTAACTCCGAGTGCGGGCCCTCTCCCCGCAAAGCAGTACCTACTGAAAACAGTCAGACGTTTATAACGTCCCCCCCCTCATTGATAAAATGTTTTGGTGAGGAGTGAAAAAGACGTTCCTTTTATGCAATAACGTTCTAATCTGCTTTCACGTGGCCGGGCGGGAAAGGGGTGCGGGGGAGAGGGCTGACGGCCTTCGTAACTCCGAGTGCGGGCCCTCTCCCCGCAAAGCAGTACCTACTGAAAACAGTCAGACGTTTATAACGTCCCCCCCCTCATTGATAAAATGTCAATAAAAGCTTTTGTCTAGGCATGTTTTTTGTCCTTGGACAGAGGTAATTTATAGTCATGAAAACCGCAGGTTGTTGGTGTGGCCTGCTGAGGAGATTGATATGGGATTGTTAAAGAAGTTTTTTGCCGGAGCAGCTTTGCTCGGTTCTGCAGTTGGCGCCTTTGCCGTCACTGTTAATAATCCGGTGATCTGGTCCGATTCTCCGGACCCTTCCATTGTACGCGTCGAGGGCAACTACTACATGGTGACGACCACCATGCATTACGCTCCGGGCATTCCCATTTTCAAGAGCACCGATTTGGCTCAGTGGCGCACTATTGGTTATGTGTACGAAACCCTGACCAATAACGACAACATGAATTTGAACGGCGGTAAGGATGCCTATGGTAAGGGCTCCTGGGCTTCTAGCATCCGCTATCGAGAGAAGGACGGTTACTATTACGTCCTGACTCCGTCTTATACCACCAACAAGACTCACCTTTACAAGACCAAGGATATCGAAGGCGGCCCCTGGAGCGAAGTCCAGCTGCCCTTCTATCACGATCCCTCTCTGTTCTTCGATGATGACGGCACGGCCTGGGTTTTCTACGGTTCTGGCGATCAGATTAGCTATGTGCAGCTGAACGACGATGCGTCTGGCGTAAAGGCTGGCGGCAAGAGCGGCAAGGTTGGTGGCGTTAGTGTCAACAAGATTACCGGCAAGGGCGATCGCGATTACTATGTGCAGCAGGAAGGCTCTCACATGGAAAAGGTGAACGGTGAATACTACCTGTTTACTATTTCTTGGCCCGCAGGCGCTTGCCGTACTGAAATTGTTTATCGTTCCAAGAACCTTTTGGATGGCTTTACCGGCCGAATCTTCTTGCAGGATAACGGTGTTGCCCAGGGCGGTATTTTTGATACTCCCGATGGCAAGTGGTATGCGCTCCTGTTCCGCGATTCTGGTCCTATTGGCCGTATTTCTCACCTGGTTCCCACGGTGTGGAAGGATGGTTGGCCGCAACCTGAAGGCGGTTCCAAGAAGGCTCCCGCAACTTTGGATTTGCCTAGCGAAGTGGAACCGGGTTACGGCATGGTCACTTCCGATGACTTTGATGGCGACGAACTTCCGCTGGAATGGCAGTGGAACCACAATCCGGATAACTCCAAGTGGAAACTGGCTGATGGCAAGCTCCGCATTACCACTGGCCGTACCGATGCCCGCATTACCAGCGTCAAGAATATGCTGACTCAGCGTACCTTTGGCCCCAAGTGCGTTGGCCGTACCTTGGTGGATGGCTCTAATATGAATGATGGCGATGTTGCCGGTCTTGCTGCTTGGCAGGACAACAAGGGCATGGTTGCCATTACGAAGGAAAGCGGCAGCTATAAGGTAGTCATGTATAGCGGCACCAAGGATGGTGAAAAGCGCGAGGCTTCTGAAAATCTTTCTGGCTCCAAGGTTTACCTCCGCGTCGATTTTGACATTCCTGTCGATAAGGGCACAGCCTCCTTCTACTACAGCGAAGATGGCAGTTCTTGGAAGAAGATCGGTACTAATGTAAGCTTGAGCTTCGATTTGCACATGTTCGTGGGTAATCGTTTTGGCTTGTTCAACTGGGCAACAAAAACCGCTGGCGGATCTGTTGACTTTGACTGGTTCAAGATTGGTGTAGACGCAAATGATGAAATCTACCTGGATGGTGCCGGCGCAGAACCTATTCCCCAGACGGCACACAATGCAACCCAGACTCCGTGGGCACTTCCTGGCCAGATCGAAGCTGAAGACTTTGACGATCCGGGTAAGGGCAAGGGCGGTCCGTCTTACAGCGACAAGGATTCCGAAAATCGTGCCTGCACTGGTGACAAGGTTAGCGAATGCTCCGATTACCGTAAGGATACTGGCGTAGATCTGTACAAGAAATCTGGCGACCGCATTGTGGTTGGCTATATCCAGAAGGATGAATGGCTGGAATATACCATCAATGTTACAAAGGCTGGTGACTATACTTTGTTTGCCGCAGTCGCTTCCGATGGTGGCTCCAGCTTCAAGCTTTCTCTGGATGGTAAGGATCTTACTGAAGACATCGCTGTTCCTGCTGCAAAGAAAGACGGTGATAGCGAAGAACAGAACTTTGATGATTACAACAAGGTGAATGCCAATGTGGTCCTGCCTGCCGGTGAACATATCCTGCGCTTTACCGCCACCGCAGACTGGTTCGACATTGACTACTTTAACTTTGCCGAAGGTAAGGACGCAACGGATCCCGCTCCTATTGGCACCACCTCCATCAGGGACATTCGCATGGTGGTTGGCGGTCAGCAGAACTACCGCGTGTTTAACCTGAACGGAAACTTGCTGGGAATCGTGAACAGCAATGGCGCCGATATCGTGAACGTTACCCGCGATTTTGTAAAGCAGAGCGGCATGTATATCGTAAAGCCTGTCCGTGGTGGCCTGGTTCACAAGATTTCCGTGACCAAGTAAATTTTACAAACGATCTTTCATAACACATCCCATACACTAAAGCGGTACCTGATTTACGTCGGGTGCCGTTTTTTTTGCTTGTTTTGTCATGGACTTTTTATCCATAGTTGTTATGGTTTGATGTTTTCTTTTTGCTTACAACCCATATAGTTTTAAGGTGGGTTCGCGGAGTGGTGTCCGCTAACCTTAAAAATGAGGATGTGGATGTCTGGCAAAAAGTTCTTTGTCGCAGCATTTGCTGCGTTGACTGTATTTATGGGAAGTTCCTTTGGGATTCCTTCTCAGAATATCAATGTGAATGGTGCGAACCGTAATATGCTGGTTTACGCACCCACTAATATCGAAAAAGATCGCCCCCTGATTATTCAGATGCATGGCATGAATCAGGATGCCCCCTACCAGCATGATGCGGCTAAGTGGGAAGAAATCGCGGATACCGCCCGATTTGTGGTGGTGTTCCCTAATGGCGAAAATAAGTCCTGGGATATTTCTGGCGACAAGGATGTGAACTTCCTGAAAGCAATCATCAATGAAATGTATACGAAATACGGAATTGATAAGAAACGCGTATATGTTTCAGGCTTCTCCATGGGCGGCATGATGAGCTATCACGCTGCTAACAAGATGAGCGACCAGATTGCTGCAATTGCTCCCGTGTCCGGATACCCGGTTGGAAATCCCGCTCCCGCCAGCAAGCGCATGATGCCGATTCTGCATACTCACGGCACGACGGATCCTACGGTGAACTACAACAGCGCTGTTTCCTATTTGAAGCGTTGGGTGGAATACGAAGGCTGTTCCTCCAACTCCGAAAAGATTTCCCAATATCCAGTTGGCAAAACCACTTCTGCAGCCTCCATGGAAAAATGGAGCGGCTGTAAGGAAAATAGCGATATCCGTCTGATTTCCATTAAGGATAAGGGCCATTGGTATTCCATGGATTTGGCCAGCGTCAATACCTCTGACGAAATCTGGAATTTTGTAAAGCGCTTCTCTCTCGACGGAGCGGTAGCGGAAACGCCTGCCGTACCTCCTTTTGTTGAACCCACCAACCGCGACAGCATTTATAATGGTGGTTTTGATTCTACTGCGAATGCATGGACCCTCCAGAATCATGGCGATGGTAAGTCCGTTGGTTCTGTGAAGGATGGCAAGTATGTTCTTGATATTTCCGCTGTCGGGTCGCAGCCTTATACCGTGCAGCTGATCCAGCACAATCTTCATCTTGAACAGGGTGAATGGTACAAGGTCAGTTTTGAGGCCGGTGCCGATGCAGATCGTGTTCTTGAAGTGAACGTGGAACAGCACGAAGATCCTTGGGATAGCTATTTGACCGCGGTCCAGAATTTTGACGTTAGTACTTCCATGCAGCCCCTTTCATTCTATTTCCAGATGACCGCTGCGAGGGACACCAATGCCCGCCTAAGCTTTAATGCGGCGACATCTACGGGAACCCTTATGCTGGATAATGTTTCCATTGAAAAGGTTGATGAAAATGATGTGCCCATGGTTCCCTGCTGCGAAACCGCTGTGCATGCGTTGAATTTGGATCGTAATGTTTTACGAACTTATGAAGTCTACGGTTTATCTGGTGCCTACCTTGGAAAGATTGATGCCTTGAATTTCAATGAAATGAAATCGAATGTACTTTCGCTGGTAAAAAAATCTGGCGTGTATATGGTTCGTTCAGGAAGTTCTGTGAAATCGATTCAGGTTGGTCGATAATATCTAGACAAAATGTCCATGAAATATTCTGGTAGGTTGGTGTTTTCAGTGACAGAAGTGGATAGTTTAATACCGAATTAAACAGGAGTGAAAAGATGTTCGGTTTGAAGAAACAGATGGGTCTTGCTGCAGCCGCTATGGCTGTAGCTGCCGTTACTGCAAATGCCCACCCAGATAGTCTGGTGCTTACGCCCCCTCTGGGCTGGAACAGCTGGAACGTATTCCACGAAAACATCAACGAAACCCAGATCAAGGAAGTGGCCGACGCCATGGTTTCTTCTGGCCTTCGCGATGCTGGCTATATCTACCTGAATCTGGACGACAACTGGATGGACACCAAGCGCGACGCCAATGGCGACCTCCAGAACCATCCCAAGACTTTCCCCAGTGGCATGAAGGCTCTGGCCGATTACATTCATAAGAAGGGCCTGAAGTTCGGCGTGTATGGCGACCGCGGTAAACGTACCTGCCATCATTACAACAGCAACTGGGTAAGCGAAAACGGCTCCTACATGCACGAAGAACAGGATGCCAAGAAGTTTGCCGAATGGGGCGTTGACTACCTGAAGTACGATAACTGCGACCCGGCTCCCGGCTCCAACCAGGAAGAAGATTACACCCGTATGTCCAAGGCTCTCCGCAATTCCGGCCGCGACATCGTGTTCAGCATTTGCGCCTGGGAATATAAGGACTGGATGCCGAAAATCGCCCATCTGTGGCGTACCACTTTCGATATTGGCCCCGAATGGAGATCTACCTCCTGGTACCGCGGCGTTTACGAAATTATCGATGCCAATGACAAGTACTGGAAGATTGCAAAGCCGGGTAACTGGAATGACCCGGACATGCTCGAAGTGGATAACAGAAACCTGACTTATGAAGAACAGAAGTCCCAGATGACCATGTGGTCCATTATGGCGGCTCCCATCATGATCAGTTCCGATGTCCGCAAGATGAGCGACCAGGTGAAGGAGCTTTACCTGAACAAGGATATGATTGCCATTAACCAGGATTCCCTGGGCGTGCAGGGACATCGAATTTCTAATGTAGATGGTAAGCAGGTCTGGACCAAGCCCTTGCGCAATGGTGACCTCGCTGTAGCTCTCCTGAATGACAATACCTCTACCCAGACTATCGAATGCGATTTCGCAGATATCGGTGTAACTGGTGAAGTGGAAGTTCGCGATGCCTGGCAGAAGAAGGATTTGGGCAAGCTGAACCATGTCTCTGTTGAAGTTCCTGCCCACGGTTCTGTATTGCTCCGCTTGATTCTTGAACCCGTTCCCCGCGAACCGTTCAAGGGCAAGGCCTTTGCAATCCCCGGCAAGATCGAAATGGAAGATTTTGACGTTAGCGGTATCGGCCAGGGTAACGTTTCCTATAGCGATGGCGATTCCGAAAATCAGGGCAACAGCGATTACCGTAAGGGAACTCCCGTAGACATTTATGAAAAGACTGACGGCCGCATTGTAATTGGTTACAACCAGAAGGGTGATTGGCTCGAATATACAGTTGATGTTGCCGAAACAGGTGAATACACTTTGGGCGCCTATGTGGCTTCTGCCAACGAAACTTCCAGCTTCAAGTTCTCTGTAGACGGTACTGACATTACCGAAGAAATCTCCGTGCCCAAGGGTGAAGGCGATGATAATTACGATGACTACAACCTGGTTGAAAAGAAGGTGAACTTGACCAAGGGCGAACACATTCTCCGCTTTACTGTTACTAGTGACTGGATGGATATTGACTATGTTCAGTTCGAGGGTAGTGGTACAGCTCGCATTGGTAAGAAGGTGGCTCAGAGCCGTTCTGCCGGTCTTGTGAAGGGCGAACGTAACGCCTATTCTCTGACGGGCCGAAATCTGGGCCGCGAAACAAAGAAGCGTTCCAACGGCATGTATCTGCTTCGCTAAAAAAACAAGTCAGATTGATTTTGGTTCCTTTGACAAAATGTCAAAGGAACTTTTTTTTTGTTTGCGTTTTTTACCGCTGTGAAAAATATCTTTAGACTTGTAAACAGGATTGTGGTGGTTCCGTTTACGGTTGGTGCGTCGTGGTTGACGCAATTGAGAGGATATTATGGGGAAATTGGTTTCCGTTGCAGCATTTGCTGCTGTTTTTGCCGTTAGCTCCTTTGCGGTAACGAATCAGTTCCGCGGTACGAACTGGGCTGATAAGCGTGACAATTTCGTCTCCGATGTGCTGAAACTTTCCGGCATGACCGGCACTGAGGACTACCAGGCCGCCTACGCGCTGTCCGACCGCGTCATGAGCCAGTTCGTAGAAAAACTGGGCATCAACAGCCTGCGCATTCCTATTAACGAACCTACCGCTTTAAAGGCCTGGAGCTCCTATAAGGGCATTATCGACGGTATTCTGGCTCACGGTCGTATGCTCGTTGGCTACTGGGGCCCTGCACAGCCCGCCGGCCCCAAGAACATGGATGACTGGTGGAAAATGTGGGATACCGTCATCAAGGAATATGGCGACAATCCCAATGCCTATTTCGAAATTTTCAACGAACCCCATATGTACACCAAGGACGAACTTCGTAATCTGTACGCAAAGTGGCTGGCTCGTTACCCGGATGTTCCTCGTGACCATGTTTTGCTGGATGGTACGGGCCTTGCATGGAATGTACCCGAAATCGCCGACGATTCCCGTTTTGATGGATGCCTTTTCGCAGTGCACGAATACACCTTCTGGAACATGAGCATTACTACCGAACAGGGCTGGATGAACAGTTTCAAGGGCAAGGTGGGCAAGTACGCCGACCGCACCGTGGCAACCGAATGGGGTGGCGCTATGGGCCCTGGCGACAAGAACGGCGTTCATTACGAGATCATGGATTACAACGATCCCAATCCCACCAACTACTTCATGGCCTACATTCGCGGTATGTCCGAACAACTTCGTGAATGGCAGATGGGCAGTTTCTACTGGGTTGGCCTCCGTGATGGTGACTGGTACAGTATGGTAACCCGTTCCGGTGAAGGAGCCAATACCAAACTTGAAATCGTGAACCAGTCTGGCGTAGACCGTATGCAGTATTCCTGGACGGATACTGTTGAGACGACTCCTGCCGTTCAAGAACCGTTTGACGGAATCATTGCGTTGCCCGGAAAAATTGAAGCTGAAAATTATGACAAGGGCGGAAACCGTGTTTCCTTCTACGACAAGGATGCTTCAAACCAGGGAAATGTCTATAGGGATGATGCTGTGGATATCGTTGGCTTTGGCTGCTCCGACTCCCTGAATACCATGGATTGCGAAGGCTATTCCTTGGGCTATACCCAGGTGGGTGAATGGCTGGAATATTCTGTGAACGTTGGAGCCCATGATTCTCTTGTCGGTTCTGCCCGAGTGGCTAGCGGTCTCGAGGGGGCAGGCTTTATCCTGTACATCGACGACAAGACGGTGACCGATACGGTCAAGATTCCCAAGGGCGGAGATTGGGTAACCTATTCCGAAATCGAATTCCCCGTGTCTGAAATCGCCGAAGGGGAACATGTGCTGAAGCTACAGTTTACGGGTGCTTACGGCAATGTGGACTGGGTCAGTCTTGGAGATCCGAATGCGGTTGTCGGAACACGCCTGCAATTTAACGTGGCTACTCCGCAGAACTATTCAGTCTTTACCGTAAATGGAAATTATGTGGGGACTGTGTACGGTTTGTCTGCGGGTATTGCGGAACAGGTTCGCGGGCTTGTGAAAAATCCTGGAATTTATGTGGCGAAACCCGCTTATGGTCCCGCTGTAAAGTTTAATGTGAAGTAGCTGTCGGCTGTATACAGGCGTTTTGGTTATATTTTAACCCATGAAGACGTCTATTCATAGCAAAATCCTAAGATTAAACCTCTCCGTATTGCTGCTCTGCGCAGTATTCGTGGGAGGTTTTGGCATTTTGTGTGCTAGTCATTTTGTCAAGGACGACACCCAGGAACATCTGCAGTTGATCAGCCAGAGGGAATCAGCCCGCATTTCTGCCAGGTTGCAGAATATCGAGCAGTATGTGAAGACCGTATCTTATGTGGTGTTGGATGGGCTTGATGATTTGGATGAATTGAAGGATACCTTGCGCCAGCAAGCGTTTACGGATTACAACCTGAATTTTATGCGGGCGACCATCCATAACGTGAATGGTGCTGTGGCTGTGTATTTGCGTTATAATCCCAAGTTTACGCCTCCCACTTCTGGGGTTTTTCTGGCCAAGACAAGTAAGAACGGAAACATCCTGAAGCAGGTCCCGACCGATTTTTCAAAGTACGATCCCAGCGACATCGAACATGTGGGTTGGTATTACGTCCCCGTTATTTCGGGTAAACCCATCTGGATGGATCCTTACGAAAATAAGAATGTCGATATTTACATGATATCCTATGTGATGCCCTTGGTCAAGTTCGGAACGGAAGTTGGCGTTGTTGGTGTTGATATCGACTTTGGGTATCTGACTTCAGAAATCGCGAGCATTTCATTCCTTGAGTCTGGATATGCCTACCTGGAAAACAAGAATGGAACTGTAATTTATCATCCGTCTCTGTCGAGAGGTTCTAGGGTTCCTGATAATTTCCGCAGGGTCTGCGTGAAGAGAGTCCTTTCTAATGGGATGGTGCTTGTGCTAGAAGTTCCAGCCTCCGAGACCAATATGCAGCGCGATGCACTGGTTGCCGAAATTATGGGCTTTACTTTTATAATCCTTCTTGTTTTCGGTTTGATTTCTGTACGTATGGCCCGCTCTATTACAGAACCTCTGACGGCGCTGACTGAATCCGCCAATCAAATGGTTGCCGGAAATATTGATGTTTCGCTGGAATTCCATTCTGATGATGAAGTGGAGGATCTTGCCCGTAATTTTGCTGCAATCCGAAAGTATGTGAAGGAGTATATGGGTTTTGTAAGGGGCGTGGCCTTTAAGGATGGCCTCACTGGGGTGCGCAATAAAACGGCCTTTGATACTTTTTTGGCAGACCTGCAGAATAAGGTGAACATGTTTGCCGTTACGGAATTGGGCTTTGTCTCGTTTGATGTGAACAACTTGAAAAAGGTAAATGAATGCAGCGGCCATGATCATGGTGATTTGCTCTTGCAGAACGCTTGCCAGATTATTTGCCAGGTGTTTGGCCATAGTCCCGTATTCCGTGTTGGCGGAGACGAATTTGTGGCTGTCCTCCAGTATGAAGACTACAGAAACCGCGAGGCTCTTCTGGCTGAAATGGACCGCAAGATGGCTGCTACCCGTTCCGAAGATTCTGCTCCCTGGGATCGCATCTCTATTGCCAAGGGACTTGCCGTCTATAACTGTTACACGAACGAACCTCTTGTTGATGCGGTGCAGCGTGCCCATGACGCCATGTACGAAAATAAGAGAGCGATGAAAAGTTTCGGTTAAAAGCTATATTTGGCATCGTTAAATTAGCCTCCCGGCATTTGACCGGGATTTTTTGAAATTGGTAAGTATATGCAGAACGAATTCGATAACGCCCTGGAAGGATTGCTGAACTTTAAGCCCGTTGACAGTCAGTCCGCTGACCGTTACAATGAACTTTTCAAGCAGTTGATTTCATCTTCTATGAAGATTTGTAGCGAGACGGATTATGCTGCCCTTGTCAAGCAGAAGGCCGACTCTGTAGAAAAGAAGTATGGTGTCAAGATGGAAACTTCTGACGATGAAGGTGACGTGTATAAGAAATTGCGTGAAGTTGTCCGCTTTGAGATGGCTCGCGAATCTATTCTGAATAACAGGGAGCATGAAGTCTGCTGTACTGAATCTAATTTCAGGAATGCCGTGGGTAAGTTCCGTGGCGAGTTAGAAAAGATTGTTCCCGAGTCTCAGATGGAAGTGCTGGAATCCATGTCCCAGTCGCTGTATTCCGACTTTACCAACTTCTTTGTCTGTGCCTCTATGGATTTGATTGCAGACGCAAAAATCTATCAGATGAAAGAATTCCGTCCCTTACAGCTGAATGCCATGGGCAAGGAAATCCGCACCTATGTAAACGTCATCAAGCAGCAGAATGCCAAGCCCCAGAAATCCCAGGTCGTTACGGACTGGTTCAGGAGTGTAATGGTGTTGCCCGCCTTCCTGTTTAGAAAGCTGTACGGTGTCAGCTTTGTAGAAATGTTTGAAGTGCCTCAGAAACTGGTAGACGATGTGGCCCACACTTTCAATATCTTCCAGAAGAATTTCGAGGCTTTTACCGCAGGCGATGAATACAGAATCCTTCATGAATTCCTGAGGGCTTTGAATCTGGAAAACTGCTTTACGGTTCGCATTAAGATCGGTGACCAGAACCGAAAAGCAGACAAGGCTAAGGTGAACTGATTTTTTATTTCTGTTTGCGCTTGATGCCTGTATTCAAGACTCGGAGTTCGGAATGCCCGTCTTCGAATCTGAACAGGATTCTCCAGGTGTAGACTCCGGTTCCGGCGAGTCGTCCTTCTGACGAACGCTGGTTCCAGCTGATGAATCCAACCTTGTAACGGTGCTCGCTGCTACTGCGGCTTTCCATTTCCATTTCGCCGTTTGAGCCGAATTCCTGGTTGAAGGTGGCAAGCACCTGGGCCATTCCATCGTAAATGGTGACAGAGACCTTATAGGGGGCGATTGTCCATACCTCTACGCTAGAAATAGAATCGGGTTGAGTTTCCCATTCGTCCTGACCGTCGGGAATCCATTCGACAGGTTGGCCTAAGCCGCTGACAGAGGGGTTGCTCCTGATCTTGTAAAGATAGGTGGCGATGTCGGTGCCGGTAGCCTCTACGCCTCCGCGGCCCATAGCGTTTCCTGCTTCATCCTGATAAGGGGCCTGATGGTCTGTGATGATGCAGTTGCCTACGTTTACGACGCGGTCTTTCAGAAGTAAGGTCCACACCAACCCCGATGAATCCTTTTTCGGAATGCTCAGCAGATTGATGGGGTGGGAAACTGTATCTTCGCATTTTTCTGAATATCGGAACAGTTTTTGCCAAGGTTCCCTATCTTCAGATTTTTTTGATTTCTTGGAAGAGGTCGTTTCTTTTACTTCGATAGGTTCTGACAGTTTGACGATTAATGTGTCGGGGTAGATTTCGTTGATTCCGCCCATATCGTTGTTTATGGCGAATTCGCCGGGGCGCTTCTGGGCG
The DNA here is from genome assembly GCF_002210365.1 of Fibrobacter sp. UWH1. NCBI lineage: Bacteria > Pseudomonadati > Fibrobacterota > Fibrobacteria > Fibrobacterales > Fibrobacteraceae > Fibrobacter > Fibrobacter sp. UWH1. The sequence continues at coordinate 32,525 of NZ_MWQG01000010.1, read as the reverse complement.
CTGACAACAACTGCGCCAATCTTGTCCCTGATTTTCAGTTTCTGCGTCTTGCCCCTTTTCTTGTGAAGGATTCTCAGGTAGGGTGAATTCTTTGCGCTGGTAAGGCCATATTTGAAGGGCTCCAAATTGGCTGTAATCCAAAGGGAATCGCTTGAAATTTCCACGTTGTTCTGGGTAACGCTTCGCCAATCTCCATCGGGGCTATTCCAGAACAAGGTGTCGATGCCGGCGATCTTTTTCAGAAGCTTTTCCTGGAAACGGATCTTTATAAAGTCTGCGGTACCATCCAGATTCAAATCATATATTTCGGCCTTGTCCGCTACACGGGTGGAATCTTCTTCGGGGATATCCTCTTCCTCTTCAATAGGTTCTTCGCAGGCGTTGATGAATGAATTCCTGAAGGTTTTCCAGCGGGTGGTAACGCCAGCCTTGTCAGTGGCTCTCAGGTAGAATTCAACGCTATCACCTTGGAATAAACTTGACGGAATTTTTACAGACCAACGGTTTTCGCCGGCCAGGTGACTGAGGGCTTTGCCGTTGAAGACAACCATGTCGGAATTCTTGTAGAACAGTCTGGCTTCGTAAATGCCGTCGTTGTCCAGGATGTTAAAGGAGAAGGTTGCCTTTCCGTTAGAAGTGTCTGCGCAGTTGTAAACCATGAAAACGGAAGGTGCCTGGTTGTCAATGGGAATGGTGTAGGGTTGCGCGGCGGGGTTGCTGACATTAGGGCCGCGGCCCATTAGACCTGTCGTGTCAGCGGCTATGATGTAGAAGTCGATTCCCGGAGCCACGGCCATGGAGTCGCTAACCACAAAACGCCACAAGTTGCCAGAAACATTTTCCATGTCATAAGGGCTGAAGGATCCTTGGGGGATGCCTGCATGACGCAAGTAGATTCGGGCGTAGTCCACGTCGCTCTTGGTGGTAATGCGAGCCTCGATAACAATGGAGTCGCCTGCGGCTTGCTTTTTGCCGATGAGGGCCTTGGTGGAGTCCGTTAGACGGATAATGGGTGGCGTAAAATCTTCACTCCAGGTGGCGGTTTCCTGAGAGGCGTTTTCCAGGAATTTGACGTTCACTGAAACGGTATGGACGTCTCCGTCAAGAATCATATCGGGGCTTCGGTAACAGACAACGTATCGGGTCTGTACGGAGGTTCTGACTTCGGAATAGATGGAAGCCAATTGTCCTGCGGTAGGTGCGTTAGTGTAGGTGCCTCCAGTAGCTTCTGCCAATTCTTTCAGGGGAACTTCGTAGTTGCCGCCGATGCCTACAGAATAGATGGTGGTATTTAGACTTTTGGCGTAATCGATTACTTCGTCGCTGGAAATGGTTTCGGATCCGTTATCGCCGTCAGAGAAAATGATGACTGCCGTTGGGTTGGTTTCGCCAAAGACCTGTTCTACGCCGTAATAGGCTCCGGTCTTGATGTTGGTCCCGCCGGATGCTGTAAGCCGGTCAACGGCATTCATCAGCAATTCCTTATCCGATGTCATGGTCTGGTGGACCTTGTAATTGCTTCCGCCAGAGAAGCCTACGATTGCCGTTCTATCGTATTGGCCCATATCCGAGATGAATTGACGGATGGATTCCTTGGCTTCGGTAATTCTTGTTCCCGACATAGATCCGCTTTCATCAACGACCAGGGCCACGGAAACGCCTCCCACCTGCTCCATAGTGGAAACCTGGGTGGGAACACTTTTGCCATCCTGGAAGATTTCGAAGTTTTCTGCGGACAAGTTCTGGATGGGGTTCCCTGTTTTACTGTCGCTTGCCGATACGGAAACGCAAACGCCCGGATGTTCGTTCAAGTTGATGTCCAGGATGCTTACGGCGGTAACCGTACTGGAGTCCAGCTCGAAATTCGGGCGGATGGTGCATTGTCTGGAAGTGGGCTTGATTCTCGTGGTGGCGGAATCCTTGCTTGCGAAAGTGGCTGTTCCGGTTACCAGTTCCCAGGACTTGAATTTGTAGCCGCCATAGGGAATCGCGGTCAAGGAGGTGTCAAAGCCGGGGTAAGTTATGATTTCGTTTTTAGGGAAGACTCTGCCGTTACTTGATTCTGAAACGATAACGGTGACGGGAGTCTGTTCGCTGATGGTGAAACCCGGGTTTTTGAATCCGTATGCGCTGCTCAGCTTAACTTCAAAATAGAGGGGGACTCCGGGTGTTCCTGAAACTTGGGCTTGGAAAGTGTTGCCAACTGCAACCCAGGATCGCGTAGAGTTGCTCAAGGTGGAATCGGTTCCCCAGTGATTGATGGTGTATGACGTAGTCGAATCAAACGTGATACCCAGCATGTGCTTTAAGGTGTCTGTGGGAGTCCACTTGAACAAGACGGAAGTACGGAGACTTTCGCTGTAGAAGTCCTTATAGAAGTCGTAATGCTTCTTGACTGTAGACAAGGTCTTGAAGACGCCTTTCTTGAATACAGCCTTGATTGTGGAGGAATCCCTGATAATGACCACGGTTCCGTTACTTAGGGAATCTTTGATGGTTGCCTTTCCCTTGATGACTCTCCAGTGGTCAAACCGGTTGTGTTTGGAAGAAGAAATTCGGATGGGATAGGCCACGTTTGTGTAGGCCGATGAATAACCGCTGGGGGAGGCTGTTCCCAAGGAATCTGTGATGATCGTCAGGGAGGCTGTATTCTGGGAATAGCTGATCCAGAAGGGATCGTCCTGATAGTTGCTGTAATAAGATTTCACTGAGTAGAAAATGGAATCTCCTGCGTTCATGTTCAGTGTGTCTATCAGGATGCTTGATACGTAGCTGAATAAGGTGTCTGCAGTACTGAATGCTGAAGATTTGTATCGGGTGATTTGTAGGGCTCTTTCGCTGTAATCTACGACAGGGCGTGATATGGCGATGGTGTACTTTCCTGCCTTTGGGGCTACGAACTTGAGACGGACTTCCTTGTTGTATGAAGCGTTGCTGAAGCTGTGATCGTTAAAGTCGTACGAAACGGGCGTTGCGATGATGGGATAGACCTGGCCCAGCCTATAGACGGCCTTTATGCGGCAATCGCTGTTGATGACCAGTTTTGTGCTAGCTTTCTTGGGGTCGAGAACGGAGCATTGCCCGCTTGTCACTTCCCACTTGGAGAATATGTAGTCGTTGCGGCTGTAAGCGGATAGGCTGAGAGAGTCTCCCTTGATGTGGGAGTAGTCGTAATTTTTCTGGTTGCCGGAGATGTAGATGTATCCTTGCGTGGAGTCGATGTCTGCATCCACCTTCAGCGCTTTCTGTACGCTTACGTTTATTGTCTCGGCCGGGTCTGAATATTGGTCCAGCAAGAAGTAGTAGGTTTTCCCCTTTTCGGCGGTAAAGGCATGGCCGTTGCCGTTATAATTGTAGGTGCTGCTCTTGCTGCGAGAAAACAGGCTGTCGTCCTGATAAGAAAGTATGTGTATGGTATTTTGGGTGTTGTACGAGATTGTATAATTGCTGGAATCTGTGGCGACGAACTTGAATCGTATGCCGTAATAACCGTCTTTAGTGGCGGATCCGTTTTTAGGGGTGCTGTAAGAGGTCGGCTTACTTGTCAGGGTGTACATCTCGCCCAGTTTCAACTTGTAACCAATAGTAGCCTGGGCCGTAGAAGGTATGAATAGGGTACTTTTGAGGGAGGAGTCTGCGAAAGTTCCTTTGCCCGATATGACGTACCAGTTGACCAGTTGGGAGTCTGCCTTGACGCTTACCGATACAGAAAGGGTGTCGTTGATTCCGACGGTGTCGGGCCTGGTCTTGCCCTGGGTGGTGACAATGGCGGCGTCCATTGCCTGGATGAAGAGGGAATCCTTGTAATCGTAGTATGATTGCTTGTCTTTGAAATACCAGGAGTCTCCCTTCTTGCCCTTGACTGGGACGAAGGAATAGCGGTAGAGGCTTCTGTTCCCTTTTGAGGTCGTGAAGGTGGAATCGTTTTCGTATGAGTAGAAATAATGGGTCCTGCTCTTGGGGCTGCCCTTGATCACGTGGAGGTTCGTGTCTGGGAAGACGTAGCGGAACCATATGCCGTTTTCTGGCTTGACGTCATAAAAATCGCGGTCGGTGTCGTAGCCTGTACGCTTGGTGGTGATGTCGTAAATTTTGCCGGGTTCGCACTGGAGTTCCAGCTTTGTGTTCCCGTAGAAATAGGCGCTAAACTTATAGGTGATGTTATCGTATGCGCGAAGGGAATCGGAAGTGTATTTCCAACCGGCGGGGCGGTACCCCTCTTTCCCGTATCCGAAAAAAGTCTGCTTTGTGCCGACGACCACTTTGCCGGAGGAGCCGCTGGTGTAGCAATTTTTCGACGCTGAAGTGACGGTCAAATTTTTTGTGGTGGCCGTAAGGGTGCTGTAGCTGACTTTGAAGTTTTCCAGCGTATCGGCGTACCAGTAGTTGTTCACCTTGTAGAAGAGGCTGTCGCCAGCATTTACCGCCACAGAGTCCTTGAAGGTGGAATAGAAGTAGGTGGTTAAAAAGTTGGCGTTGTAGGACGAGTCTGTCTTTATGATCTTAAACTCTTTGTCGGGGGCGTCGGTCTGGAAATTGATGGTATAGGTGCCTGTGGTGGGTGCGACAAAGATAAGTCTGACCCCTTCGTTGGAATAGTTGGTGGAACCTAGGAAACCATTATTCTTGACGTTGTATTCTGTGGCGGTGGCGGAAATCTTGTAGGTGGAGCCTGCAGCAAAAGCACCTGCCGTAAAAACAGCAGATGCGGCTAGACTAATAATACACACTCCTAAGACACGCCCGAAAAAATTCTTGAGACTCAAGGTTGACCTCAGAGATTTTTGAGATTTTTATGCGGACAAGGCGAAATTTAGAAATAGGGCCCTTGGTCGCAAACTTTTTTTTGAAAACAAAAATGTGACGGAAATGCTACGGGGTAGGGGTGAACGTGGGGATGTCTAAGCAAACTATAACAAAGAAAAAATTTACACACTTTTGAGTGTACAAACGGATAGTAATTCTATTTGGAATAGGCGTTTTAAGTTCTTGTTTCGGAAATTTTACTCTTGGACTGTTTATCAAAAAGTCTGCATTTATAAAAATTCTTAAACATTTAAAAAAAAACAAGCCCCAGCATATGCCGGGACTTGTAGGGGGTTAGGAGGATAACAACGAAACTTGTCATTCAAGTTTGGAGTTGTCCATAATATAGTAATATTTTATACGAAATTAAGTTATTTGGTAAAATTTAATCAAATTAATAAAAAAATATGTTTTTGGTCTAGTTTTTGACGCGTAAATCGCCTGACTTGGAGTGTTGACAACTTGTCCATGGGATGTTTTGTAGGGGCAATTCTTTTTTTCCTGCATAGAAATATCTTTTAGGATGTGGTTGGTATATCCGTGTGGTAACGGAAAAAGCGAGGAAGTATGGCTTTTAAGCATGTTTTTGGTGGCGCAGTTCTGGCTTGCGCATCTATCTTTGGCCTGGCTCAGGCTGCGACTCAGGCTACCTTTTATGTGGCTCCCGATGGCAGTGATGCCGCGAAGGGTACCAAGGACGCCCCTTTTAAGACGATTACGGCTGCCCAGAAGGCGGTTCGTGCTATCAACGGCTCCATGACCGGCGATATCGAGGTCATTCTCCGGGAAGGTACCTACCAGCTGACCAACACCGTGAACTTTACCGAGGCTGATGGCGGTCAGAACGGCTATTACGTCCGTTATAAGGCTGCCGATGGCGAAAAGCCCCTGATTACCGGTGGTATGCCCATTACCGGCTGGACTATCCATGACGAAAAGAATAACATCTGGAAGGCCGAAAACGTAGATGGCCGTTTCCGCCAGCTGTATGTGAACAACAAGAAGGCCGTTCGCGCTTGCTACCCCAACATGGTCAACGACATGGACCATGATTTTAGGCGCCTGACCAAGGTGGACTCCGCTGGCCGCGCTTTTGATGTTTCTACCGACGATGTAAAGATGATCAAGGATGCGGACAATGTGGAAATCCACTTGATGATTGCCTGGTCCGAAAATATCCTCCGTCTGGAAAAGATTCAGAATAACGGTGGTACTTCCAAGTTGATTCCCAAGGATCCGGAACGTACCCGCCTCTTCCACCGCGCCTACCCTATGCTGGGTACCGCCTTTGCCAGCAATCCGCCCAAGCAGCAGGCTTTCTATCTCGAAAACTCCTACGATTTTATTGACGCCCCGGGTGAATGGTTCCTGGACGAAAAGGAACATGTGCTTTACTACAAGGCCCGCGAAGGCGAAAATATGGGCTCTGCAGTTGTTGTGGCTCCCCGTGTCAATACCCTGTTTAACGTTCTGGGTAAGGATACCAAGAACAAGGTGGGCTACATGGCATTCGAAGGCCTGTACTTCGGCCATTCCAATTACCTGCGCCCCAGCGATGAAGGCTTCCTGGATCTGCAGGCCGCAAACTTCAATATCGATGTCTTGGCTGACCCGGGTCGCGGAAACTGGGAAAATTTGAACAGCAATAAGTTCCTGCTGTGGCGTCCGGATGCCGCATTCCGCGTAGAAAATGCCCATCATTTCAAGGTCCAGGGAAACGTTTTCTCCCAGATTGCCGCAACGGCACTTGATTTTGTTAGCGGTACCAATGACGATATGATCCAGGGCAACGCCTTCTTCGATATTGGCGCTGCTGGTATCATGATCGGTAAGTTTGCCCAGGACTCCCTCACTGAAATTCACGAAGCCTACAATCCTACCGATAAGGAAGAAATCAGCACCCGCGATACCATCAAGAACAACTTGGTCAATAACGTGACTACGGAACATCAGGGTGCTGTTGGTATTGGCGCTGGTTACCCCCGCTTTGTGGAAATTGTCCATAACGAAATTTCCTATACGAACTACTCCGGCATTTCTATTGGTTTCGGCTGGACCAAGAAAGAAACGGCCATGACCAATAACCATATTAACTGGAACGAGATTCACCATATCGCTCGTCTGCTTTGCGACGCAGGTCCGATTTACACTTTGTCTAACCAGGGTGTTGGTGGTGAAATCCAGTACAACTATATTCACGATAACACCACTTCCAAGTGGGCTGACTACTGGAATGTGCCCATCTACCTGGATGAAGGTACCAGCGGCTTTACCATCAAGGAAAACGTGTTCAAGAATGCCCAGGGTGGTGTAGGCCAGAACCAGGCAGGAACCAATACAATTAACCAGACCGGTGATTACTGGAACCAGAATACTGCTGACAATGCCGGTATCGAAAAGGATTTCAAGTACATCAAGGAAATCACGGAAATTCCGCTGCCCGATTTCTCCAATACGGTGCCCCAGGCTCCTTTTGGTGGCGTGGCCGCAGCTATCCCGGGCGTAATCCAGCTCGAAAACTACGATGAAGGCGGTCAGAGCGTTTCCTTCAGCGACAAGGATTTCATCAACGAAGGTAACGTATACCGCGAAGATGGCGTAGACGTTGTGGGCTATGGCTGCTCCGACACCTTGAATACCGAAGATTGCAAGGGCTATGCCATTGGTTACACCAATCCTGGCGAATGGCTGGAATACACCGTGAACGTGGCTGAGGATGGCGAATACCTGTTCCGTGCCAATGTGGCTAGCGGCCTGGATATGGCAAGTTTCCGCCTGTTCATGGATGGCAAGGCCATTACCGATACCATTGCGATCCCCCAGGGCGAAGACTGGGTGACCTACGATACCATCGATGGTAAGACGGCGAAACTGACTAAGGGTGAACATGTGCTCCGTGTGGCCATTACCGGTACATACGGCAACCTGGACTGGATCAAGTTCGCTCTGACCGAAGAAGAACTGAACGCCATGGGTATCAAGTCGGTGAATTACGGAATCAGCTTGGATTTGAACAGCGTTGGTGCCTACAAGGTGTATACCGCTCAGGGCCGCCTCATGGGCTACGTGAATGCAAATTCCGCCCGCGAAGCTCAGAATGCCGCCCGTGCCATGATTCATGATGCCGGCATCTACATGGTGAAGGCACCCAACGGATCCGCCTTCCGCATGAAAGTGAAGTAGTTTTTTAAAGAATGAAACATTGTTATCCCATTGACAACTTGTCAATGGGATTTCTTCTTTCTGTTGGTCGGTTAGCGGTTCCTAAAGATATTTTTATAAAAAAACATAAAAGGGTATGGTATTGTATGAAAAAGAGTTTCAAGAAGTGGATTGCTCCGGCCGCATTCGGCCTGTTTGGCTTGGGTCTCGTGCCCTCTGCCATGGCTGATAATCCGATTATCCAGACGTACTATTCCCCGGACCCGGCTCCGGTTGTGTTTGGCGATACCCTTTGCTCCTATTCCGGTAACGACGAAGGTGGTTCCTTCTTTACCATGCACGGCTGGCGTGTTTCCTGCACCACCGATATGGTGAACTGGACCGATATGGGTACGCTGATTCTGGAAGCTGGTGATTTTAACGGCAGCGCCAAGAAGAATGGCGACTGGGCTGCCCAGGTAATCCGTCGTAAGGATGCCAGCGGCAAGTACAAGTATTACTACTACGTTACAGTGGAATCAACCCGTGGTGGCCGCGCCATTAACGTGGCTGTTTCCGACACCAAGGAAGGTCCCTTTAAGGATGCCTTGAATGGTAAGCACTTGGCTGGCCCCAACTGGGACTACATTGATCCGACTGTATGGATTGATGACGATGGCCAGGCTTATCTGTACTGGGGTAACCCCAAGCTTTATTATTGCCCTCTTAAGGAAAACATGATCGAATGTGCCACCGACGTGAAACTTACCGACATGTCTAGCTTTAACGGCAAGTATACCGAAGGTCCGTGGATCCATAAGCGCGGCAACAAGTATTACATGATTTACGCTGCAAGCGGTGTTCCTGAATCTATTGACTATTCCTGGAGTGACAAGCCCACTAGCGGCTGGCAGTATAAGGGCACTATTATGCCTAGCGGCGAATCGGGTGCCGCATTTACAGTTCATTCCGGCATTGTGGATTTCCAGGGCCGTAGCTTCTTCTTCTATCATAATCAGCGCCGTGTTCCTGGTGCAGGTGGCTATTCCCGTACTTCTGCAGTGGAGGAATTCACCTGGGGTGCTGATGGTACCATTCCTACCATTCACATGACGGATGAAGGCGTCAAGACTCCTATCAAGAATCTGGACCCGTACGAAAAGGTACAGGCCGAAACCAAGGCTTGGATGGAAGGCATCAATCTAGATAAGAGCGGTGGTTATACCATTATCAAGAATGTTGAAACCGAAGGTAAGACTGTTTACCTTACCAATATGAATGCGGGTTCCTGGACTAAGGTCCGTTCTGTGGACATGAGCATGGGTGCCGATGATATTGTGGTCTGCACCAAGGGCGGCTCTGGTGTGATTGAACTTCACTCCGGTTCTGCAACTGGTCCGCTGATGTCTACCATCGAGGTTCCTGCAAGCACCGATTGGCAGGAAAACTCCTTTAAAGTGACCGGTGCCGAAGGCATTGGAGACTTGTATTTCGTATTTAAGTCGGGCAACTTCAAGTTTGACTACTGGTACTTTGAAACTTCTGCAACCGCTGTTCCTCAGGAACCGTATCTGGGTGCTGCATTCGCAATTCCCGGTAAGATCCAGGCCGAGAATTTCGACAAGCCGGGTGTGGGTCGCGGTAACAGTTCCTACATGGACAAGGATGCCGAAAACCATGCTTGCTCCGGAGACGATCTTTCTGAATGTTCCGACTACCGTGATGGCACTGGCGTTGATATTTACAAGAAGAAGGATGGCCGTATCGCTATCGGCTTTATCCAGGAAGGCGAATGGCTGGAATACACCGTGGATGTGGCCAAGGATGGTGATTACACCATGTATGCTGCGGTGGCATCTGCAGGTGGCTCTACCTTCAAGCTTTCTATTGACGGTGAAGATATTACCTCTGACGTAGAAGTTCCCGCCGCCAAGGAAGAAGGAAGTTACAGCGAATACGCCAAGGCAAAGGCCAATGTGAAGCTGACTGCGGGTAAGCATATTCTTCGCTTTACCGCTACCGGCGACTGGTTCGATGTGGACTACTTCAACTTTGAATCTGGCAAGGATGCTGAAGACAGCTCTCCCATAGGTAATGAATCTAATGATGAGGAAGTCTCTATTGGATCTCGTGTTCAGTTCGTCAAAATTCAGCCGGCTTCTTATGAAGTGTTTAGCATGAACGGCAAACTGATTGGCAATGTGGAATTGTCTGCAACCGAGGCTGTTTCCATTTCGCAGGAAATGAAGTCTGCAGGATTTGTTCGCGGTGTATACCTGCTCCGTGGCGTAGGCGTTAATGCCATGCAGAAAGTTCAGGTGAAGTAAAAATCTTTTGATACTCCGAAAGGGAGTTTTGGGGAAAGTCTCAGTCTTCGGACTGGGACTTTTTTTGTCCATAATGGACGCTTTTGGACAATCTGTCAATGAGATTTTCACAACAGATATTTCGCTACCTCTTTAAAAGGGGTATTTTTTTATTGGTTGGTAATAAAGCGAGGACCTTATGAAAAAAGGATTGGTTTTGTGTGCTGCATTGGCTTCTGCCGCAGCGGTTATGGCTCAGCCTAACAATGAATGGAATGGCAAGCCCACGGTGTTCGGAGTAAATACTCTTACACCCCATGTGACTTCCATGCCTTACAGCACTTTGGAAGAAGCTCTGAAAATGGACCGTCGTGCTTCTGAATGGTATCAGACCTTGTCTGGCACGTGGAAGTTCTTTCATGTGAATGCACCTGCTCAGCGTAACAACGAATTCTACGGCGATACCTACGATGTTTCCAAGTGGGACGATATCCCGGTTCCTGGTAACTGGCAGATGTATGGTTACGATCATCCCATTTACAGTAATGTAATTTATCCCTGGAGCAAGAACGACTGGATCAGCCCTCCCGAAGCTCCCACCAAGTTCAATCCCGTTGGACATTACCGTCGTGACTTTACCGTGCCCAAGGCTTGGGACGGCAAGCGTATCCGTCTCCATTTCGAAGGCGTGGAATCCGCCTACTATGTCTGGGTGAACGGTAAGTACGTGGGCTATAGCGAAAACTCCTTCACCGATCACGAATTTGATATTACAGACAAACTTCGTAGCGGTACCAACAATATTTCTGTGCAGGTGTTCCGCTGGTGTGATGGCTCCTGGATGGAAGACCAGGACTTTATCCGTCTGGCCGGTATTCATCGCGATGTCTATATCTATGCTACTCCCAAGACTCACATTCAGGATTTCCAGGTCAATGCGTCCCTGGCTAGCAATTACAGCGATGGTACCCTGGATGCAAGCGTCTGGGTAAGAAATACTAGCGGTTCTGCATCCGGTTCCTACACTTTGGAAATGGGCGTGTATAATGCCGCCGGTACCGCTGTGGCTACCGACAAGGCTACTGTTTCTGTTGCCGCCGGTAAAGAAGAAAAGGTTTCCTTCAGCAAGACCATTACTTCTGTCAAAAAGTGGGCTTCTGAAACTCCCAACCTGTATACCTTTGTGTTGACCCTTAAGGATGGCTCTGGCAAGACCGTGCAGGTGGAAAGTAACCGCATCGGTTTCCGCAAGGTGGAACTTAAGAAGGATGGCAACGGCATTACCCGTTTCTATGTGAATAATTCTCCGGTGATCTTGCGCGGTGTGGACCGTCACGAAATCGATCCGGATTATGGTCATACCATGAGCTATGAACTGATGGAAAGGGATGTCTTCCTGATGAAACAGTTCAATATCAATGCTCTCCGTATGTCTCATTATCCCAATGACCCCCGTATGTACGATCTTTGCGACAAGTACGGCATCTACGTCATTGACGAAACTAACCTGGAAACTCATGGTGCCAACGATAAGGTTCCCAAGAGCGATGACAACTGGCGTGCCGCTTCCGTGGAACGTATCAGCTCCATGATCCAGCGCGACAAGAACCATCCTTCTATCTTGATCTGGTCCCTGGGTAACGAAGCCGGCTGGGGTAACGTTTTCGGCACCATGCAGGAATATGCCCATCAGGCTGACGCTTCTCGCCCGGTTCATTACGAAGGCGACAACGACCACGCCGACGTGAATAGCTGTATGTATTGCAGTGACTGGACTGCAGCCACCTACAATAACAATAACAAGCCCTGGATGCTTTGCGAATACGAACATGCCATGGGTAACTCCGTAGGCGAACTGAAGGAATACGTGAAGGCCTTCTATGATAATCCCCGCGTATTCGGCGGATTCATCTGGGACTTTATCGACCAGGGCCTCCGTCGCAACGGAACCAAGTACTTTAACTTTGGCGGTCTCTGGGGTGATGAACCTAACGATGACAACTTCTGCGCCAACGGCCTGGTTTTCCCGGATCGTAGTCTGCAGCCCGAAATGTGGGAAGTCAAGCACCAGTACCGTAACGTAGTGGTTCACGCCAAGACTCTGGAAAAGGGACTTGTAGAAATCGAGAACCGCTTTGACTTCGTGAACCTGAAGGATTACGCCAACGCTGTCTGGACCTTGAAGGAAGACGGCAAGGAAATCGCTACCGGTAAACTTTCTGGCTCTGACTTGGATGTGGCTCCCTTGGCCAAGAAGGAAGTGACCATCAATTTCAAGAAGCCTGAATTGAAGGCCGGTTCCGAATATATGCTGGATATTGATTTCCAGTTGAAGAATAAGGAAGACTGGGCTGATGCGGGTTTCAGCATTGCTCATGAACAGTTTGCCGTTCAGCTGGGTCAGGGTGATATTCCCCAGGTGGATTACTCTAGCCTGCCCAAGCAGAAAGTTTCCGAAGGTTCTGGCAAGACAACCATTGATGGCAGCGATTTTTCCGTTACCATCAATATGGATAATGCAACCATTGAAAATTACAAGTTGAATGGCCTGGAATTGATTCGGCAAGGTGGTGTGCCTAACTTCTGGCGTGCACCTACCGATAACGACAAGGGCTACAATATGGAAAAGGTTAGCGGTGTCTGGCGCAAGGCCGGTAGCTCCCGCAAGGTGAACAGCTCCAAGGTGACCAAGGTCGACGAAAATGAAACTCGCGTTGACTTTAACCTGGGAATTTCCGCCGGCTATTCTACCATGACCTTGAGCTACACCATTTACGGTAGCGGCGATATCCTGGTGGACTACACCCTTACTCCCGATGCCGCCCAGCCCGATATTCCTAACGTAGGTACCCTCTTCACCATTCCGGGTGGATTTGAAAAGGTCCAGTGGTATGGTCGCGGCCCCAGCGAAAACTATGTTGGCCGTCGTGAAGGTAGTTATGCCGGCATCTATTCTGCAAATGTAGACGATTTCTTTGTGCCTTACATGGAAGTGGGCGAAACCGGTCAGCGTAGCGATGTAAAATGGATGATGCTCACCAACGCTCAGGGCAAGGGCCTTATGGTTGTGGGTTCTCCCCGCATGGAATTCAATGCTTTGCATTACACTCCGGAACAGCTGACCGATGTAAAGCTGCCCTGGGATCTTAAGCGCGATAAGGAAATCACTCTCCGCGTTGACCTTCAGCAGATGGGCCTCGGTGGCACAAATAGCTGGGGCGCAAAGCCGCTCAGTTCCTACATGATTGGTGCCAAGAATACCTACAAGCATAAGTTCCGCATTTCTCCGGTTCGCGGTCTTATGGAAGATCCTACCGTGTTGGCAAATGTTGGTTTCCCCAACTTGGAAACCAGCAAGGTGATTAACGCCAAATATCCGACTATCGAGTACGGAGAGGTTCAGCAGGAAGCATTCGTTGAACATGTCTTCCCCTGCACCATCCAGATGGAAAATTACGACAAGGGTGGTGAAGACCTGAGCTTCCATGATGTGGATATGGAAAACGAAGGCGGCCTCTATCGCGAAGATGGAGTGGATATTGTTGGTGTCGGTTGCGATGCGAAGGGCTCGAACTGCACTGGTTATGCCGTGGGCTATACTCAGCCTGGCGAATGGCTGGAATTTACCGTAGACGTGAAGACTGCAGATGATTATCTGTTCCGTGCTAACGTGGCTAGCGGCCTTGAAGGAAGTGGCTTCAAGCTGTACGTTGACGGTAAGGCTGTAACGGATACGGTCAAGGTCCCCAAGGGCAATGACTGGGATACTTACGGAACTATCGATGGAAAGATTGGCAAGGTATCCGCAGGTAAGCATGTGATCAAGGTTGAAATTACTGGCGCCTACGCAAACATTGACTGGATCCGCTTTGATACGACTGAAGAAGGCCTGCCCATTCGCAACCCGCTGAAGTTGGACGTGGCAGAATCCCAGGACTTCTACGTGTTCAGTGCCAAGGGCAGAATGTTGACGAAGGTGAATGCGGCTGACTTGAACCAGGTCCGTGAGGAATTGCAGGTTCGCGGCATGCAACCCGGAGCCTACATTATTCGCAGTGCGGATGGTAACGTAAAGCAGTTGATCAAGATTACGAAATAAAATTAGCGGAATCTGTATACGCCACACCCATAGCACTTCGAGAGAAATTTCGAAGTGCTTTTTGTTGTTAATGGGCTTTGACAATCTATCCATGAGACTTTGTAAATGACGTGGGTAAAATGCGTCATACAGGAATATTTTTACAGAGAAAAATTAAAGGGAAAGAGGTCCATATGTTTTCTAAAAATTTGTTGTTTGGTTTGGGTTTGAGTCTTGCGGCTCTTTCCTCACCGATGTTCGTGGCATCTGCAAATGCAGCGCCCGAAACCTCTCACGTTCTTTGGTACAACCGTGATGCCGGCGATGTGTTCACCGATGCGCTCCCCATTGGTAACGGCTACATGGGCGGCATGGTCTATGGCGGAGCCGGCAAGGATATCATCGGACTGAATGAAGGTACCGTATGGAATAGCGGTCCCGGCAGCAACAATAAGAGTGGCTCTGCAAGCAAACTGGGTCAGATCCGTAACGCCCTTTTCTCTGGCGACTACAAGACTGCTGAAGATGTAACTGGCAGTTTTGCCACCTATGACATTGCTGCATTCCAGCCTGTTGGTGACTTGGTGATCAATACTGGCCACACCGCTTCTGACTATCGTCGTGAATTGGATCTTGAAACCGCAACGGCAAAGACTACCTATACGGCAGGCGGCGTAAAGTACACCCGTGAATATTTTGCCAGCTATCCCGACAATGTGATTGTGGTCCGCCTGACCGCAAGCGAAAAGGGTAGGGTTGGTTTTAGTGCAGGTCTAACTACGCCTCACAAAAATAATAGTGTGAAGAATGTGGGCTCCAACACCCTCACCATGGATGCGACCGTCAACTCCATCAAGTTCCAGACCCGCTTTGTGGTGCAGACTGATGGCGGTACCGTTTCTGCAGGCAATGGAACCGTCAACGTTTCCGGTGCAAATTCCGCAACCATCATTTTGAATACGGGTACGAATTTCGTTTCTTTCGATAATGTGACCGCAGACCCCGCTGCCCGCGCCGAGGCCACCATCAAGGCTGCTAGCGCCAAGACCTACGATCAGCTGCGTTCCGCTCATCTTAAGGACTATCAGGAATTGTACAATCGTGTGCGTCTGAACTTGGGCGCTGCCGCTTCTAACGCAGGTGATATTACCACCAGCCGCGTCAAGGCTTTCAACACTACCGATGACCCTTCCTTTGTGGAACTTTACTACCAGTTTGGTCGTTACCTCATGATTTCCAGCTCCCGTAAGGGCGGCCAGCCCGCAAACCTTCAGGGCATCTGGAACAAGGATACTTCTCCTATGTGGGGTTCCAAGTACACCACCAACATCAACCTTGAAATGAACTACTGGATGGTTGAATCCGCCAACCTTCAGGAATGCGGTGTACCTCTGTTCGACAAAATCAAGGCTCTCGTCACTCAGGGCTCCAAGAGCGCCAAGGAAATCTGGGGAACGGACCGCGGCTGGGTTGTCCATCATAATACTGACCTCTGGAACCGTACCGGTCCCGTAGATGGCTCCTGGGGCGTATGGCCTTCTGGCGCAGGCTGGCTTAGCACCCACCTGTGGGAACATTACCTCTATACCGGTGATAAGCAGTTCCTGAAGGACGCCTACGAAACTATGAAGGGCGCCGCAGAATTCTACCTCACCACTATGGTTGAAGAACCGAAGAGTGGCCATAAGTATCTGGTAACCGCACCTAGCGATTCTCCCGAAAATACACACGGTGGTTACAATGTCTGCTTTGGCCCTACCATGGATATTCAGATCGCCCGCGATGCCTTCAACAATGCCATCGAAGCTTCCAAGATTTTGGGCGTTGACGCAGATCTTCGCGCCGATTTTGAAGCGGCCGTGAAGAAGCTTCCGCCTAATCAGATCGGTAAGTATGGCCAGCTTATGGAATGGTTTGAAGATTGGGATGATCCTAAGAGCGATCACCGCCATGTTTCTCACCTTTACGGCCTTTTCCCCAGTGCCCAGATTTCTGTAGACGGCACCAAGGAAGAAGCGGAAGCTGCAAAGACTACTTTGACCCAGCGCGGCGACAATGCCACCGGCTGGTCTCTGGCCTGGAAGATTAACTTGTGGGCTCGTTTGCAGGATGGCGATCATGCCTACAAACTGGTCCGCAACCTCCTTACACCGGACCGTACCTACAATAACCTTTTTGACGCACATCCGCCTTTCCAGATTGATGGTAACTTCGGTGCCGTTTCCGGCATTAACGAAATGTTCATCCAGAGTCAGGGCGGCAAGATCCGCGTTCTGCCCGCACTTCCTTCCAAGTGGTCTAGCGGCAGCATCGCAGGTCTCAAGGCCCGCGGCGGAATCACTGTGGATTCCCTGGCCTGGAATAACGGCAAGTTGACTTATCTTGGCCTTAGCTCCACCAACAAGGATAATCTGACCATCGAATATAACGGCAATATCGCCAGCACCACCACCATGGCGGGCGGCAAGTACGAATTCGACGGTAACTTGAAACTGACCAACGAACCTTTCGAAGCCGTGGCCATTCCCGCGACCATCGAAGCGGAAGATTACGTGGCTATGGACGGTGTGGTTATTGAACCCGATGAATCCGGCGAACCCAATATCGGCTGGATCGAAGACGGCGACTGGTCCGAATACTTCGTCAAGGCCCCTGTTGCTGGAACCTACACTTTGAAGGTCCGCGTGGCTTCCGGTTCCGAAGACGAAAGCACCATTACGGTGACCGACGAGGCTGGCAAGAAGCTGGGTGTTATTACCGTTGATCCTGCAAAGACTAGCGGGTGGAATGATTGGTACGAAGAATCCACTTCTATCGAACTCCCTGCCGGCGAACAGACTTTGCGCTTTACCTACAACGGCGAAGGCTTCCTCATGAACGTGGATAAGTTCTCCCTGGAAGGCGATCCCACCGCTATCGGCACCGTTGCCTCCCAGCGCTTCAACTCCCTGGAAGTGTCCCGCGTGCCTATGTCCAACGCCTCTATTGCTCTCATGGTAAAGGCCCCTGCTGGCGAAAGCTACACCGTGCGCCTCCTGGATGTGGATGGCCGTCAGGTGGGAAGCTCCCGCGGCATTGGCGGTTCCTCCAACCTGGTGGAATTCGGTGTGAGCGAGGCCCTGGCACAGGGAAATTATGTCGCCATTGTCCGCTGCGGGTCCCGCCAGAAAGTCCTTCGCCTTTCCGCCTTTTAAACGCCAATTCCGTAATCGGTTGGAAAAGCAGGAAAAATAATGTCGAAAAGAAAATTCCCAGGTCAAGGACCTGGGAATTTTTAAATGCACCTTTTATTGCGCTTCGCGCCGTACCTAAGGCCGACTAGGGCTGGTTACGGCCGATGCTCTAGTTACGGCATGGTGAATTGCTTCAGGAAGGCCCAGCCGATGCGGGCGCAGCCTGCTTCGTGACCGTTGCCAGTGCAGGTTCCTCCTAGCTTGTCTATACAGAGTCCCACCTTTACGCCACTGGCGCAGTTCTCGTACATCTGGCAGCCGTTTTCGGGAGTGGAGCCCTTGGGAGAGCCGGTGCACTGGTTCATGGAGGCCCATTCCTTAAAGTTGTTTTCGGCGCCAAGGAAGGTGATGGGCTTGCCCGGTACTACGCTGGAGTAGCCGCCATTGTAGCTTACGACATTGTCTCTTGTTCCGCGGAAGTTCAGCACAGGAATGGGACGGCTAGGCTTGCAACCTCCGTTCATGCCGTTCTTGACAACTTCTTCGGAAAGGTCCATGGAGGCGGGGGCCACTGCGGCGTAAATATCGGCCATCTTGCAGGCTGCATAGTTGGACATGCCGCCGCCCATGGAGAAGCCCACGGCGTAAATGCGCTTGGAGTCGATATAGACTTCCTTCTTGGCTTCCTCAATAAACTTGCGGCTGAAGGTGACATCGTCTGCATCGTTGCAGCAGGGGCCGACGTTCCAGGCATGTCCCATGAATCCGCCGGCGCTTGCTTCACCGTCGGGGTAGATGATGATTACCTGGTCTGCCTGGGTTTCGCTTTCATAAGTCTTGCTTCCTGCCCACTGGTCAGCGTTTCCGCCAATGGGGTGGTAGTCCACAATCAAGGGAACCGGCTTGTCGCCCTTGTAAGTGCTGGGAACGTGAATAATGTATTTGCGTGAACCGATCGTCCTGTCGTAATTTCCCGGGGCGAGCACCTTGGAGGGCTTCACGTCTACAGCGGCGCTGCTTGACGATACGACCGGGGTAACATTGCTGGAGCTGGAAGCAGGCGGGACAACCCCGGCGCTGGAGGTGGGGATGGGGCCCGCCTTTTTCAGTACGATCTTCACGCCGGTTTCTTCATCCGATGTCATTTCGTGATAAGTCAGGCCGTATCCGTCCAAGGTAAAGGTAAGGGTAGGCAAGGTTTCGCCGTCCTTTTTCAGAACCTGCCTTGCGCCATCCTTGTTCAGCACATAATTGCTGCTGGTTCCATTGGAGGAAACCTTTAGGATCATCATTTTCTGGTTGGAGAACTTCTGCAGGTCTATTTGGGCGTTCGGGGCGTTAAATTCCTGCTGGAAGGCCATCTTTCCCAGGGCGTCCATTAGGGAAACCTTGAAATTTGTGCCACTTTTGTTTGAAATATTCAGTACAGAACCCTGATAACGCACGGCAAGCTTGGCCTCCTTGAGGCCGAAGTCCGCAATTCCCGTCTGCCCGTCGCTGGAAAGTCTGAATTCCCCTTCCGCGTTGGTGACTGCGGACACCCCTGCCACGTTAAAGGAGGATATTGATACCCCCGGCAGACGTGCTTCGCTTTCGTTGACGACGTAACCGTCAATGCTCCAGGCAAAGGCCATGCTTGCCAGAGAGCTAAAAAACAAACCCAGTGCGCCCTTTCGGGCTACACTGCCTAAATCCATCTTATGGATATGCATAACTACTCCTTGATAAGGGAGATCTCCCCAAAAAAAGGAACTTTCTCTCCCAGTATATAATAATACGATGTGGAATAGTAAAAAGCAACAACATTATGGGGAAATCGGGTGAATTCGTTGTATGTTTTAACAACAGGTTTTTGGTGTAGAAGTTCCCGAAATGTTTTTTTTTCGCTTAAATGTGGACTATTCGTCCACGCTGCCTATTTTTTTTGAATGTGTTTTTACGTCAGGACTAGGTAGTTTAATAGAAAAAAGAAAAGGATTTGGTTTATGAAAAAGTACATCACTATTGCAATTGCTGGCCTTGCGGCAGCTACCATTTCCCATGCAGCCCTTGCCGATGGCGGTGCCAAGTTTCTTGGCAATATCACCACTAAAGGCGATATTCGCAGTGACATGGGTACCTACTGGAATCAGATTACGGCTGAAAACGGCTGTAAGTGGGGCTCTATCCATTCTCTTGACGCACAAGGGAAAAGTCAGTTTGCGTGGGATAACTACGACAAGTGTGAAGGAGCCTATAATTGGGCCAAGGAAAAACCGGGTGAACGTTTCTTCAAGTTCCATGCCCTGGTTTGGGGTTCCCAGTATCCCAGCTTCCTTTGCAAGGCCAAGAACTCCAGCATCACCGTAGAAAAGACCAAGCAGTACATCACTGAATGGTTCGATGCTGTTGCTGCCAAGTTCCCTGATCTGGAATATATCGATGTGGTGAACGAAGCTATTTGGTCTGGTAACAATTATCATTCCGGCTATAAGCTCCCTGCCACGGGCGCCGAAGGCGTCAG
This sequence comes from Fibrobacter sp. UWH1, assembly GCF_002210365.1. Taxonomy (NCBI): domain Bacteria; kingdom Pseudomonadati; phylum Fibrobacterota; class Fibrobacteria; order Fibrobacterales; family Fibrobacteraceae; genus Fibrobacter; species Fibrobacter sp. UWH1. The sequence continues at coordinate 12,518 of NZ_MWQG01000010.1, read as the reverse complement.
CACCGACGATGCTGCTTGCGGTGGCTCCTATATTATCGAAGCTCTTGGTGGTGATGATGTTGTCAATGGCAAGCATCAGTATAACTTCATTACAACGGCCTTCAAGATGGCCCGTGAACGTTGGCCCAAGGCTGTTCTGATTTACAATGACTACAACACCTTGCATTGGCAGAAGGATGAAGGTATTGAACTGGTGCAGACCATTCTTAAGAATGGTGCTCCTGTAGATGCCTATGGTCAGCAGGCTCACGATGCCGGCGACTTCCCCGATGCAGAAAGCTTCAAGAATGTCCTGACCGAAGTTTACAATGGTGTTAAGATTCCTCTGTTCATCACCGAATACGACATCGGTGAGGCTGATGATAACAAACAGAAAAACATTATTGCAAACCAGATTCCTTTCCTGTGGGAAACCGAATGGATTGCCGGCATTACCATCTGGGGTTACATCAATGGTTCTACCTGGCGTCAGAATACTGGTATCATGAATTCCGACGGATCGGATCGTGCATCCATGAAGTGGCTCAAGGAATACTTTGCCGCAAATCTGGACAAGGGCCAGAACACCACCGGAATGGGTGGCGGAGTGCCTGTGGACCCTGTGGCCCAGCAGCCGTTCCATGAAGTTGCCATGACCGTGCCTGGCAAGGTGGAAGTGGAAGACTTCGACATTTCCGGCAAGGGCAAGGATCCGGAGACTGGCGCAAGCAACGCTTCCTACTCAGACAAGTCTTCCGAAAACGCAGGCAAGTCCACCTACCGTAGCAATGACGCCCCCTCTGTAGACCTTTACGACGAAGGTACCGGCGTTGTTCTTGGCATGACCCAGGCCGGTGAATACCTGGAATACACCCTGGACTTTGCTGAAGGCGACTATGAAGTGGTTGTAAACGCTTCTTCCGGTAACGCCACCTCCGCTTTCCAGCTCTACATCGACGACAAGAAAGTCGGTGATGAAGTGAAGATGGAACAGACCGGCGAGGGCGACTGGAGTAACTACGTTGACGTCGCTGTGAAAATCGGCAAGGTTTCTGCAGGCAAGCATGTGTTCAAGCTGGAAATTACCGGCGACTACGTGAACATCGACTACTTCAATTTCAAGGCGGATGGCGTCGATGCCGTGCTTGCTAGACCGGCGATGAAAAAGGTCCGTGCCGATTACGATGTATTCGACATGCAGGGCGTTTTCGTTGGCCGCCTCAGCGCCTACTCCATCGGTGAGGCCGTGTCTATCGTAAAGAACAGCAAGACTATCAAGGCGAACGGCATTTTCCACGTTCGTGCAGTAAAGTCTAACGTTTCCCGGACGGTTCGTATTACCAGGTAGCTGGTCCTACCCTCTGTTCACAATCCTATTAAGGCGACCCCTTGTTGACAAGGGGCCGTTTTTTTTGTTGGCTTTTTACACACTTTAGCCCCCTTTTTACACGAAAAACGGCGTTTTTGAGCGAATTTCGCCATGGATAAAATGTCCATGGCATTTGATTTTCGTGGTGGAATGTTCCATCCTGGACGATATAGTTTTATGGACATCGGGGGGATTAACCTCTGACAATATAGGATGTGGATTATGAATAAAATTTTCTCTCTCGTTGCCGCCGGTCTTACCGCTGCATCGATCTCCTATGCAGGCCCGGGTATTGCCGATGGCGCTGCAAAGTTCGTGGGTAACATTACCCAGTCTAACACCGCTCCCGGTCCCAACGATGAATTTACCAAGCTCTGGAACCAGGCCACAGCCGAAAACGGCTGTAAGTGGGGTTCTATCGAAGGCCAACGTGGTAAGTATAACTGGGCTGGCTGCGACGCCGCCTACGATTGGGCAAAGAATAACGGTGGCCACTTCAAGTTCCACGCTCTTCTCTGGGGGTCCCAGTATCCCAGTTGGCTCGAATCCCTGAGTGTTGACGATACCAAGAAAGCTATTACCGCATGGTTCGATGCTGTCAAGGCTCATTACCCCGATATCGAAATGATCGATGTTGCCAACGAAGCTATCCGTACCGGTAACGGCCAGTACCATTCCAACTATACCAAGACAAAGATTATTCAGGCTCTGGGTGGCGACAACAACGGCGATTACCAGTTCTTGACTACCGCTTTCAAGATGGCTCGCGAACGCTGGCCCAAGGCAATCCTGATCTATAACGACTATAACACCATCCAGTGGAATGTGGACCAGGGCATTGACCTGATCAATACCATCCGTAAGAATGGCGCACCTGTTGACGCATACGGCCTTCAGGCTCATGACTTGATGAGCACTGGTGGTGGCTACAACGGCACCGGTGGTGGTGGCAACTGCCTCAACTACAATACCTTTAAGTCCACTATGGAAAAAATCCATAGCAAGACAAACAACTTCCCGATTCTCATTTCTGAATACGACGTTCCTTCTACCGATGACAACATCCAGGAACAGTGCTATAAGGAACAGTTTGCATACTGGATGGAAGATCCCAATGTCGCAGGCATTACCATCTGGGGTTACATCTATGGTCGTACATGGCTCGACTGTAACGGTCAGGCAAGCGGTTGTTCCGGCTTGATCAAGAACGGCCAGGATCGTAAGGCCATGACCTGGATGAGAAACTACTTGAAGTCCAACAAGGGCGTGAACACCACTGGCCTTGCAACAGGTCTTGTGGCAGAACCGGAACCGCAGACTCCGTTTGGCGGCAAGGCTGCAACCATTCCTGGCAAGATCGAAGCTGAAAACTTTGATGAACCGGGTATTGGCGCAGGCAATGATTCCTACTACGATACCGACAGCGGCAACAACGCCTGCGCAGAAAACAATCCTGCACTGGCTTCCGACTGCAAGTCGAATTATCGTAAGGATGCTTCCGTTGATATCAAGACTTCTGGCTCTGGCTACGTAATCGGTTGGGGCGCAACTGACGAATGGCTGGAATACACCGTGGACGTTGTCGAAGTTGGTACATATTCCCTGTTCGTTGCAGCTTCTTCTGGTAACGGCGGCAGCTACAAGCTTTCTGTCAAGAATTCCGATGGTACTTTCTCTGACCTTACCGAAACCATCAAGGTCGCTGCAGGTGCCAATGAAGATGACTACAATAGCTTTGCAAAGAATGCTGTCAATGTGAATTTCAAGAAGGCTGGCAAGCAGATCGTTCGCTTCACCATCGTTGAAGGCTACGTAGACTTTGACTATATGACCTTCGTTGCTGGCGCCGACGCAACTGACCCGGAACCGATTTCTTCCTCTGCTGTAGAAGCTCCTGCCTCTAGTGATTCTAAGACTCCTGAAGTTGGCGACAAGGAAAGCTTCGTGCAGAACCTCAAGATGGAATTTGAAACCCTCCAGAAGTTCGACGTATTCGATATGCAGGGTTCCTTCATGGGCCGTCTCAATGCCTACAGCTTTGACCAGGCAATCAATACCGTCAAGGAAAGCGATGTCAAGTTTGCAAAGGGTGTCTACTATATCCGCAACAAGGATACCAAGCAGATGACTTCCTTCACCATCGCTCAGTAAAGTTTGGGACTTCGGTCCTCAAGAATCCTAATCCAAAACACCAAACAAAGGGCCCCGTGGCGTATGTCATGGGGTTCCTTTTTTTAAGATCTCTGAGCTTGCAGAAGTGGATTCATCACTTTATACAAACAGATCGCTATAAAAATCATCAAATTTTATATATTAATTATAAGGATTGATATAATTGATAGAGTAAAAATCCTTTAAACTACGGACTTTTTTCAAAAAATGCAATTTTTTTACCTTGAAACAGTCTCGATTTTCTTCTAAATTTTGCCTCGCATTGTCCGGGACGGAGCTGTTTCGGAACATTAACGAAAAACACAAAGGATTTACATGAAGACCATTACGGTAAACCCGAAGAACGTCGAACGCAAGTGGAAGCTTGTGGACGCCGCCGAAAAGCCGATGGGCCGCGTAGCAAGCGAAGTTGCTCGCCTCCTCATGGGTAAGCATAAGGCCATCTTCTCCCCGAACGTCGACACTGGCGACTTCGTGGTTGTGATCAACGCTGAAAAGGTTGCAGTTACTGGCAACAAGAACCTGAAGAAGGAATACTTCCACCACACCGGTCACATCGCTGGTGAACGTTGGATCAACTTTGCCGATCTCCAGGCTAAGCACCCGACCGCTCCGCTGGAAGCTGCCATTTGGGGCATGCTGCCGCACAGCGCTCTCGGTCACAAGATGATCAAGAAACTCAAAATCTATGCTGGCGCCGAACATCCGCACGCTGCACAGAATCCCGAAGTCGTAGACTTGTAATTTTAGAACGGAGGATACCTCTATCGCTACCGCAAAGAATAAGAAGATCTACCGCGGCACTGGCCGTCGCAAGAACGCTATCGCCGCTGTGATTTTGAAGCCGGGTACCGGCAAGCGCACCATCAATGGTCGTGATTTTAAGGATTACTTCCATTCTGAAGTGCAGAACATGATTGCAAATCTTCCGTTCGCCATCCTCGGCAACGCTGAAGAATGGGACGTCGAAGTTACCGCTCGTGGCGGTGGCATCGCTGGCCAGATGGGCGCTGTCCGTCTCGGCATCTCCCGCGCACTGGTTGCTAACGACGCAGAATGCAAGCCTGCCCTCAAGAAGGAAGGCCTCATGACTCGCGACTCTCGTGCTGTTGAACGTAAGAAGTTCGGCCGCAAGAAGGCTCGTAAGCACTTCCAGTTCTCCAAGCGCTAATCGTTACGATTTTGCTTGGAAATTGCAAAGGCAATTTCAGGAAGCTCCCGCTCGGCGGGGGCTTTCTTTTTTTCCTCATGGGAAAATGAAAATCGCCCCTATTTTCTACCCTTTTAGCCTTTCCTCTTTAACCTCTAACCTTTAATCTTTCCCCTCTTTTTGCTATCTTTACGCCCACTCGGGCAATTACGCCTGGGGAAATAAACAATCACTGGTCTCGTAAGAGCCGCTTCGGTGGTACCAAGGTACTTTGCGGCTTAATTACCGACCGGGTAGAAATAACCGAAAAAAGGAATACTACTATGGCAAATCTGCCTTCTGTTGAAGACCTGCTCGCTGCAGGTTCCCACTTTGGCCACCAGACTCAGCGTTGGAATCCGAAGATGAAGCCCTACATCTTGGCTGAAAAGAACGGCATCTACGTTCTCAACCTGTCCAAGACCCGCGACCTCCTCGAAGCCGCTGCTGCAGCTGCTAAGAAGATTTCTGAATCTGGCAAGACCGTGCTCTTCGTTGGTACCAAGCCGACTGCTCGTCAGTGCGTGCTGGATGCTGCTGGTTCCTGCAACCAGTTCTCCGTTACCAACCGCTGGCTCGGTGGTATGCTGACCAACTTCCAGACCGTTCGTAAGTCCATCAAGAAGATCGACAAGATCGACACCATGGAACAGGATGGTACTTTCCAGGTTCTTTCCAAGAAGGAAGTTCTGGACAAGACCCGCGAACGCGCTAAGCTCCTGGACGTCTTCGGTGGCATCCGCGAAATGGTGAACCTTCCTGGCCTCATGGTCGTGACCGACCTCGCTCACGAAAAGATCGCCGTTGCAGAAGCTCGCCGTCTTCACATTCCTATCATCGGCATTTGCGATACCAACGTTGACCCGACTCTCGTCGACTTCCCGATTCCGGCAAACGACGACGCAGTGAAGTCCATCAAGCTCATCGTTGACTACATCGCTGCTAACGTTGCAAAGCGTTCTGTCGATAAGAAGGACAAGGAAGAAGCTAAGAAGTTTGACAACGGTGAGGACAAGTAATCATGGCAACTATTACCGCCTCTCTCGTTAACGAACTCCGCCAGAAGACTGGCGTGGGCATGATGCAGTGCAAGAAGGCCCTCACCGAAACTGACGGCGATCTGGACAAGGCTGTTGAACTCCTCCGTAAGCAGGGTGCTGCTGTTGCTGCAAAGCGCGCAGACAAGGCTGCCAAGGAAGGCCGCATCTACCTCATCGAAACTGCTGACAAGGCTGCTGCTTTCGAACTGTCTTGCGAAACCGAACCGGTTTCTAACAACGACGACTTCGTTGCTCTCGCTAACCTCGCTGTCAAGGCTGTCGAAACTCAGGCTATCTCCTCTGTGGAAGACCTGAAGAACGCTGTCGTCGATGGCAAGAAGGTGAACGACATCCTCCAGGACGTTCTCGTTAAGATCCAGGAAAACATCGACTTCCGCAAGTTCGCAGAAATCAAGAAGTCTGCAAACTCCGTCTTCGGTGTTTACAGCCACATGAAGGGCAAGATCGGCGTTATTACCGAACTCGCTTATGAAGGCTCTGCCGACGAAGCCGCTCTCAAGGCTGCTGCTAAGGACATCGCTATGCAGGCCGCTGCTTTCGCTCCGGTTGCATTGAACGACGCTGCAGTTCCTGCTGAAACTATCGAAAAGGAACGCGAAATCGCTCGCGCCCAGATCGAAGCTCAGGCTCAGGCAACTGGTAAGGCTACCAAGCCGGAATTCGTTGAACGTCAGCTTGAAGGCCGCGTTGCTAAGGTCCTCAAGGAAATCGTTCTCGAAGACCAGGAATTCTTCATGTCTGAAAAGAACCCCAAGAAGCTCAACGTCAAGGACTACCTCCAGGAAGTCGTTGCAAAGCAGCTTGGCCTCTCTTCCCTGAAGGTCGTAAACTTCATCCGCTTCGAACGCGGTAACTAATTGATAAATAAGGCGAGCGAAGCGGCCATGCTTGCATGGACATTTCCGAGCCGGTTATCAAAGTAACGAAGTTACTAATTCGCTTTTTGTCATCCCGAGCGTAGTCGAGGGATCTTGCGAAATAGAAAATGGCCGTCCCTTTGGGGGCGGCTATTTTTTATACCCTTCTTTTTACTACATTAGCCATGATTAAGTAATTGGAGCTTATTATGGCAAAGTTTAAGCGAGTTTTGTTGAAGCTTAGTGGCGAAGCCCTCGCAGGCGAAAAGGGCCATGGCATCGACAACGGTATTTTGACAGAAATGGCAAGCGAAATTGCTTCTGTCGTTAAGCAGGGTGTTCAGGTCGCTCTCGTGATCGGTGGCGGCAATATGATCCGCGGCGTGTCCGCATCAGCCGGTGGCATGAACCGTGCCCAGGGCGATGCCATGGGCATGCTGGGTACCGTGATGAATGGACTGGCTATGCAGGACGCCCTTGATAAGCAGGGCATCGACAGTGTGGTCATGAGCGCCATCCGTATGGAACCCATCTGCGAATTTTTTGATCGCCGTAAGGCTATCAAACTTTTGAATGCTGGTTCCGTGGTGATCTTCTCCGCAGGTACCGGCAATCCCTTCTTCACTACCGACAGCTGCGCCGCTCTTCGCGCCATTGAAAGCGAATGCGACGTGATCATGAAGGTGACCAAGGTGGACGGCATCTACTCCGCCGACCCCATGAAGGATCCTACTGCAACCCGCTTCGATGACATTACCTACCAGGAAGTTATCGCCCGCGGTCTTAAGGTGATGGATACCGCCGCTGTGGCCCTGTGCATGGAACACAATATGCCCATTTTCGTGTTCAAGATGGAAAAGGGCTGCTTGACTCAGGCCGCCGTTGAAGGTAATTTAGGTACACTGGTTCATTGTTAATGGAGTAAGAAGTGGTTAGTGTTTAGTGGTTAGTTTTGAGGAAAGATGAAACCTCCTGAACCACTGTTTACTAACCACTGTTTACTAACCACTAACTGCATTTCATATCTTTATTCTAAAAGGTTTTATTATGGCAGATTATCAAGTTAAGATGGACAAGGCTATTGAAGCTACTGAACGTGAATTCACCAAGATCCGCGCTGGACAGGCTTCTCCCGCTATCCTGAACGACATTCGTATCGACTATTATGGCACTCCCACTCCTATCTCCCAGGTGGCTAAGGTTTCCGTTCCGGAACCCCGTATGCTTCTGGTTGCTCCGTGGGAAAAGGCTCTGGTGGACCTGATCGAAAAGGCTATCTACGCAGCAAACATCGGTCTGACTCCCATGAAGGATGGCAACTCCATTCGCGTTAGCCTCCCGATCCTCACTACCGAACGTCGTCAGGAACTGGCTAAGGTCGCTCGCAAGCACGCTGAAGATGGTCGCGTTGCTATCCGCAACATCCGCCGCGATGCAAACGATGCCATCAAGAAGGACAAGGAAATGCCCGAAGACGAAGCCAAGAAGCAGCAGGACGAAATCCAGAAGGCTACTGACAAGGCTATCGCAAAGATTGACGCTCTCCTTGCTGCCAAGGAAGCAGACATCCTCAAGGTGTAATTGTCCTTTGTAAGGTAACGCGTGGCAAATCAGCTTAGACATGTAGCCATCATTATGGACGGCAATGGCCGCTGGGCCAAGAGCCGCGGCATGGAACGTTTCTTCGGTCATCGCAAGGGGACCGAGTCTACTATCGATGCCGTTGAAATGGGTGTGAACCTCAAACTGGAACACATGACTTTGTATGTCTTCAGTTCCGAAAACTGGGGTCGCCCCTCCAAGGAAGTGGATTATCTGATGAACCTTCTCATTGAGATGGTCGTTAAAGAAATCCCCGACCTGATGGAAAAGAACGTGAAGCTTACGGTCATTGGAAACATGGACCGTATTCCTGAGAAGCCTCGCGCGAGCTTGCAATCTGCAATTGATATTACTGCAAACAATACCGGCATGCAGTTGAACCTGGCTATCTCCTATGGCGGTCGTCAGGAAATCGTCGGTGCCGTAAAGTCCATTGCCGCCCAGGTTGCCGCAGGCTCCCTGTCCGTGGATGATATCGACGAAACCCTGTTTGCAAAAAATCTGTATCTGAAAGGCGCTCCCGACCCGGATCTGATTATCCGTACCGGTGGCGAATTCAGACTTTCCAATTATCTCCTCTGGCAGGCCGCTTATAGCGAATTCTACGTTACCGATACGCTCTGGCCCGACTTCACCAAGGATGAATTTATGCAAGCGGTCGAGTTCTTCAATACTCGCGAACGCCGCTTTGGGAAGGTTCTTCATGAGTAATTTGGCTCAACGTCTGATTACCGCGGTGATTGCAATCCCGCTGGTATTTTTCCTTTTGTGGTTTAACGATTTTTCCCGTGTCGGCCTGATGTGCTTCCTGGCCGGTGTTGGCGCCTGGGAATGGGCTGGCATGGCCACCAAGATGTACAAGGGGCCTAACGTACGTTATCTCTCCTTTGCTTCTAGCCTTGCGTTGACTCTTGCCTGGGCCCTTTCCAAGGGTGGGTACTTTGGTCTTTCTGCCGTGCCCTATGTGGTGGGCATGACCGCCATGGTCATCTTTGCCGTCTACATCGGTGTGGCTTACGCCAAGGTTGAAATTGAAAACCTCTTCCCCTGGCTGGTAATGCAGCTGGCCGCACCTCTGTATGTGGGCCTCTGGGGTGGTATGAATGTCTTGATGATGGGCAATGGCCAGGGCTTTGAACATTGCTATGGATTTATCCTGGTCATGACCAGCGTGTGGCTCTGCGATACTGTCGCTTACTTCTTTGGAAAGTTTGCTGCAGGCAAGGGCCCCTTCGGTCGTCATCTCTTTGCTCCCAGCATCAGCCCCAAGAAAACCTGGGAAGGTTCCATTGCGGGTTCTGTTGCAACCATTGCATGGGTGGCCTACTGGGCAAACTGCAGTTCCGCCCTTGGCGCCTTCAATGTAAACATGGATTGGTGCAAGGCCATTATTCTTGGCGTCATGGTGACCGTGGCTGGTCAGGCTGGCGATCTTCTCATGAGTGCTCTCAAGCGCTGGAGCGGTACCAAGGATTCCGGCAACTTGTTTGTGGGGCATGGCGGAGTCCTGGATCGCTGCGATTCCTTCTTCCTGGCAGCGCCGATGCTCTGGCTGTTGCTTGATTTCATGAAGAATCTTGCTTAAAAAATTGGAGGTGCAAACCTCCTTTTTTTATTATTGTTAGGTATAAAGGAGGATTTGTGGATACACCTATTGACATCAGGATGGCACTAGGTACCGACGTTGTCGGTATGATTCTTGTCGTCGTGATGATTGTGGGTAATGTCTGGAGATTGCGTCTAAAAACCAAGGAAAGCAAGCTGCTCATTGCGATGCTGCTATTCTGCTTTTTCAGTTGCCTTTCTGACCTTTTTGCTTATGCCGCCGATGGTTGTTCCTGCGTCTATGCTAAGCAGTTAGTGTATATCACGAACTCGTGGGTCTATGCCTCCAACTTCCTCTGTGCATACAGCTGGATGTCCTTCCTAAAGGAACATTTCCGTATGGAGTTGAATGGCTTCCTGAAATGTATCCTGCGGATTTCCATGGTCGTCTTGCCCCTGATGCTGTTGACGAATCTTTTTGTGCCGTTACTCTTTAGCGTTAACGAACATAACCGCTACGTTCGCTGTTTCGGCTACTGGATTTATATCTTTTTCAACTACAGCATCGTGGTTACATCCCTTACGCTCTACTATAAGAATTACAGGCAGGATGGCCTAATCCGATTTTTCCCCATTTGGTTTTACGCGATTCCGACTGTTGTGGCCATCGTGCTGCAGAGTATCTTCTACGGTGTGTCGTTGATGGCGCCTAGTTTTGCCGTCGCTATTGCGGGCGCGTTCTGTAGCCTGCAGAACGAACGCGTTTTCAGGGATTATCTGACCGGTCTTTTCAATCGCCCCTTCCTTGACTATGTGCTGTACCTGTACAATAACAAAAAGCGTCAGTCCAGCGGGATCATGGTCAGCCTTTGCGATTTTTCAAAAATCAATGACGAGTTAGGCCATAAGGTCGGTGACCGTGCCTTGTGCAATGCGGCCGATATCCTCCGTGAGTCTACGGGGCAGTGGGGTTCAATCCTGCGCTACTCAGGTGACGAGTTCATTATCATGGTCGATACGCATCACGATAACAGTATTGCCAACTGCGTAGAAAAAATCAGGATGAATGTGGAAAAGTTCAATCGCAATAGCGGTGAACCGTATAAGTTGACTGTCGCTATTGGCGTCAAGAAATATGCGGGAAGTTCCGAAAGCGTGGATTACTTCCAGGACTGTCTGTTGGCGGATATGAAAAAAGACAAGCGGCGTATAAAGGGGCTTGCCTTGTAGATATTGGGTTTCGCGGACAGGAAACGCAAACTATTAAAGAGTAATTAGGCCGTGTCAGGGAATCCTTGACGCGGCCATTTAAGTTTTCGCTACTTGATGTAATAGATGTAGTTTTCTTTGCGGGCCAAAGCCTGGGGAACAGGTGTCTGACGGTAACCTAGGGCCACGTGGCCGATGCCTTCGTAGTTGCCCTTGATGCCCAGCTTTTCTAGAATAGACTTTCCGAATTCGCTTTCGAATTCCTGTTTGGCGCGGTGGATCCAGACGCTGCCGAGGCCAAGGCTTGCGGCGGCATTCATCAGGTTTCCCATGACAAGACTGCCGTCGTTGATATAGGTTCCGGAGCCGTTGTTGGCATCCTTGTCTGCAATGACAATCAGGATTACAGGTGCGCCGTAGAAGGGGTCGAAACCTTCGTCCCAACCGCCGATCTTGCGGTTCTCTTCGGCGATCTGGTCGCGCATTTCCTTGTTGGTTACGGCGATGATGATGGAAGACTGCTGGTTCTTTCCGGAAGGGGCGAAGGTTCCTGCGCGAAGCACGGCTTCCAATTCCTCGTCGGTAATCATGTCGGGCTTGAACTTGCGGCAGCTGCGGCGAGTTTCCAGAGTCATCAGGGTTTCGTTCATCATTGTCTTACCTATGGCGAAAAAGTTTTGCCGAGGGCCATTTGGCACCACGTTCATTATAAAAATAGCATTTTCAAATAACTGACTTTATAAAAAAAGAAATTTATTTAAACAAGGTCTTGACCTAGAGTCAACTCTAGATGATATATTATAACAAAAAGAGATTTCAATGAAAAAGATCATCCTCATCCTTTTAACAATCCTTATGGGGGCTGCCATGGCTGCTGAATCCAAGAAACTGGTCATCTATTATTCCCGTGCCGACGAAAACTATAGCGTGGGCTATATCAAGAAGGGCAATACCGAAATCGTTGCCGAAATCATTGCCGCAAAAACAGGTGCAACGCTTTTGAAGGTGGAACCCGTCAAGGAATATCCGAAAGAATACGACGACTGTATCGCTGTGGCCAAGAAGGAATTGGCAAACGACTCCCGTCCCGAAATTAAACCGGTTAGTGTCAATCCGGAAGAATACGACGAAATCTATGTCGGATATCCCGTGTGGTGGGGCGAAATGCCTATGCCCATGGTAACCTTCTTCGAAAAGTACAATCTGAAAGGTAAAACTATTCATCCTTTTGTCACTCACGAAGGTAGTGGCCTCAGCGGTGTAGCCCGCCTTAAGAAATTGACCGGCGCCAATGTTACTATGGGTCTCGCCATTTATGGTCACGTTGCCCAGAACGAAAAGTCCAAGGCCGAAAAAGACGTGGAAAAGTGGATAAGGTAAAAGGACATTTTTCCTTGAAAAATGCAGCTGTGTCCGTTTTGTAATGGATATGGCTTTTTTAGTTTATTCTAAATTTGCTGTTAAAAATGAATCGAATTCTGGCTCTTCATCAACATGTGTGGGTGGCTTCGCCACCCTTTTTTGTTGACATTCGC